>CBDVBC010000318.1:0-2972 GCA_965372125.1 Candidatus Hermodarchaeota archaeon
GCTAATCAGAATAGGTTGCCCCATAACAGCAGACCCGCTAATCCACTGCGTAAAAGATCGGGATAAAAGCGTCCAATTCACTGCAGTAAAAATGTTAGGGGAAATCAGAGATGCCAAGGCAATTCCCCACCTAACCGACATCATGCAAACAGAGGAAAAACCCCGCGACCTCCGGACTCAAGCAACAATCTCCCTAGCCAAGATTGGTGGACCCAAAGCACTTGCAGCACTACGCTCAACACGCCTCTACACATATCTCCTGGACAGAGTAATATCTATACTGATGAAACTAGAGGAACCGACATTAGAACCAGCCATCAAAGCCTTACAAGAGAAAATCAAAACCCAAAAGCCTTACAAGAGAAAAACGCCATCAAAGCCTTACAAGTGAAATACATAACCCGAACCAAACACGCATCAGGTTTTACCAAAGAACATCTTTAGAATATTATTGGCGGTTTGTACTCCTTCAAGCTTTAAAATCGCTTCAGGTTGAATCCAGTCTCCCCAAAGTTCGGTGAGGGTGTCTACTATGATTCCTTTTTCTCCCTTGGAGATAGGGTCGAAGAAGAGAGCTTTCTGTTCAGGTGTTAAGGCGTCGATGATCCTTTGGATTACATTCATATCGGGGTTACACTCATCGACAAGGAAAAGGGAGAAGAAGAAAACCGCTAAAAGATTGGTGTCAGTTCCAAGTGCTGGGTAGATGAAGTCGATGATGTTAGAACTCTCTTCTTGCATTCTGCGTATTGTCCACCATTCGGAACCTTCAGAATCGCCAAAATAAAGGCTCTTTAGCATCGTAATACCTCTCTGTTTCCCTGACTTTGTAAGCAACATGTATACACCGAAGAGCGCGTCAGTACTGAAACCTGGATCCCCATCAAACCACTCACACCACGAGGTAGAGACTGGTGTGACAAGAATTTCTTGAAAAGCTTTCATTACATTATCCAAGGAATAGTTTCTCATCTCAGCTAATGTACTGGGTGAATGATACTCTTCGAAGTCACGATAATGGAATTGACATACTTCCTTATAGGCCTTGATTATTTCTTCCACTCCTGCCATATGATACTTATCTGCCATATCCTCCAGACCAATTTCACTACCCGTCTTGGCAACTAATATCATTATTTCCCCCTTTCTTTCAAGAAATGAGGAATGGGAGGTTGGGTAATCACTGTCATATCCAGGGTCAGGTTTCTGGACAATAGCTTCGAAAGCCCCTTCAAGGAGAGCTGATAAGACATTGGAATCTCCATGTTTTGAAAAGACCTCTATCAATGGCTCTATCTGGTCCTCTTCCCATTGAATGAGACTCCCCCAGCTCCAGCAAAGCATACTTACCCCTACTAGCTGAATATCCTGAATAGGTATGGAGACATCCTCTAATTTGTAATACTCGATGATTTTTACAGCTTGTCTCCAAATGATTTCACCCTGACCGTCAGTGTAGAAGCTTTCACTGGCAAAGTCTTCCCATTTGTTTGGGTAAGCTTGGAAGAACTGGAGACAAGTCCTTGCAAGTTTTTCGAAGATATTGTTAGCGTCAATATTCTTATTGACTGTCTTGATGAACTGACTGATTTCCAGGGTAATAGAGTATTCTCTTGTTTGCTCTGGATGAAATGATATAAGGATTGGTAGACTGTGTGTAGCTAGGATAAGGGAAGCGTAGGAGGAGAGTTCACTATGAGTTATTGCCCAAGCTAGACCCTTACGTAGTCCTTCAGGAATACCTCTTGTTACTTCGTCGTGAACATAGGTTTCTGCTATTACTTGACGGAAAATCCTAAGAAATAGTGTATTCAATACATCGATTATTATTGGAGCGGGCGATTTGGGGTACTTGGTGATTTCGCATAGGGATGTGAAAATCTGTACGAGCTCCTTTCTGCTAAGTTTTGACTCGTGGAGTTGAGACAAGAACTGCTTGAAATCCCCTTTAGCCATTAAAGCCATCAACGCCTCATCTATCAAAGGTTTTCCCCTAACGTTCAATCACTCCACTGTATTTCTCCTTTGAGGGAGGGGAGATGTGGGTGTGATTCCTCGGAGATAGCGAGGTCAACATCCTTTCCGAATAGCTGCTCTAGGTAGGACTTGAACTCTAAGAAGACATCAGTTGTGATTTCACCGAACTCGATGAGCAGGTTAACTCTGCTTGTGTCCTCCTGCTCACCTCGCCCTTGGGTTAAAACCAATCCGATTCGCTGTATCCCGAATCGCTGCTGGAGCTCCTCTTTATTCTGCTGGATGATTTCTAGAATTTCCATTTCTTCACCTCAAGCTCAGGCTCTAGTCTGGTTGATGGCTTTATACCTTTTTTATTGTTTTTCTAAGTCTTTCGCAAAGTTTGTTTTGTGTTTTCGCCCCTAACAAGAGGTTCTTAAGAGCGTATTTACTAGTATGTCTAGAGTCTTTCTAGTGGAAATTAGAAAGGAAGGGTAACATCCTTGACAGTCCGAGAGTTCGGCTTAATGATCAATGGGATTACAATAATCAGCAGAGAATATCGTGACGATGAGAGGCATGAGGACTCATTTCGTGTTATCCGGGACGGCCTAATATCAGCTATACAGACGATTGCACACAGGGCACTCCAAGAACAGGTAGAATCCTTCAAGATGAGCGGAACAACCATAGTCATCAGCTGCAAACCAGTTATCTTGAATGGAAGAGAGGAGATGCTGTGCGCTTTTGCCATCTGCGACAAGAATCCCCCCGAAGCCCTGGTACAGGAAGCCCTCACCAAGATATTAGCTGTTTTTATTAGAACCCAGGTCATTAGATCTTATGGGAGCAGCCGAATGTATCTAGGGTTCCAAAAACACATAGACGAGATATTCGGGGACCTCTTGTTACGACCCCAGGACCGGGTTGCCCTTCTATTCTAGGAGCCTAGGGGACGTCCCCGAAGAAGGCTGCGATCTTTAACCTACTGTTTTCACGCCAGCCAATGCATTTTC
>CBDVBC010000319.1:0-2970 GCA_965372125.1 Candidatus Hermodarchaeota archaeon
CACTTCTTGGGGCTTTGATTATCTGACTTTGCATGAGGCAGAGGATATCTCGGAGATGAACGGCGTTGAAGCGGTCATGCCAATTCAGGTGAGAGGTGCAGTTCTTTATCCAAATGACGACGATTCCGAGCATGTGGAAACCAGGATAATCGGGGCTAACTTCTCGCAGCTGCAGCAAATCTATGGTCACCGTCTTAATTTCATAGAAGGTAGTATGCCTGGTCCTGTCGAAAATGATTCAGCCATTCTTGGTTATTTGAGTGAACCCTTTGTTCACGCAGGAGATATTGTTAAAGCAGAAATTCTTATCAGAAATGCTACAGGTGGTTTGGAGTTCTCGAATCATACCTTCACGGTTTCGGGTATCCTTGAGGAAGTTGGATATTCTGGTGCTATACCAATTGATCGTGGTCTCTTCATTCCTTTGGAAACCTGTAGCCAAATCCATAATTACGAATTTATTGATGTAATAGTGGTAAAAATCGAAGACCCTAACCAAGCTGATGAAATAGCTGATGAAATTCGAGACTACTACTTCGATAACGTGTTAGTTCTTGTACCAAGCCAAGTCATCGAAACGCTAGATGGACTCTTCAATGTAATCAATTTATTCTTATTAGCTATTGCTTCAATTGCCTTGCTAGTAGCGGGTGTGTCAATTTTCAACATAATGCTAGTCTCTGTTATGGAGAGAACCCGTGAAATCGGTATCATGAAGGCGCTTGGAGCCCGTAGCCGCACGGTTCTCTTTCAGTTCTTGGCAGAAGCTGCGATACTAGGATTTCTTGGCGGCCTCATCGGAATTGGGTTGGGATATGGTTTAGCCTATGTCCTTGGCCAATTAGCCCCCAGGTTGATATCTGTCCTTGGGTTAGAGAACATTTTTGGTTCAGAATTCTACCTGCAGCCGCATCTATCAATAGATATGATTCTATTCGCGCTCTCCTTTGCCGTAGTGATTAGCATAATCTTCGCCCTCTATCCAGCCCGCAAGGCTGCAAAGCTTGACCCAGTTCAAGCCCTTCGTTATGAATGAAATCTCTCTCCTTTGTACGAAGCGATTAGGGCTCACGTCGTAGAGGAGTCAAGATGGACTGCTTCGGGGCTGTTGACGCTTGAGGGGGGTCTTCTCGTCTACTCCATAGAGGGCTTTAACGTAGAGTTGCCCACCACACCGCGGGCATTTTCCCACTTCGCGGAAGACATAGTCACCTTTTTGGAACGGGCCCTCCGATTCAACACTACAGGAATCACATGCAACGAGTCTACGTACTTCCGTTGCCTCGATACGTGGAATGCCTCGATAGCTTCGCCGTAGAAGCACTAGGAACAAGATGAATGCAATACTTGCCAACACCCAAAGAATCAGATTATATGGGTATGGTGAAAAGAATCCCCAGGCAGCACATATTAGAGAAATTGTGATAAGCATCGCCCAGAGGAGAGGCTGGTTTCCGCGACCAGGCATTGCTACTGTTGATTGTTCGGTAGCTCTCGAACTCTCAAAAATCATACAAACTACTCCGATATACACTAGTACTGCTCCACAACTCACAACAGATATCTGTTTTAAGCGTGACGGGTAACATCATTCACGTTTGAGGCCTCTAATTAAGGAGAGGGTATCTTCGAGTTCGCGCTCGCGAGCCTCAATTAATGGCCAGACGCTGATACCCATGCTCTCACCGGAGAGTTCTGAGAAGAGATCAATTAAGAGCCCGACTTGATAAGAGTAGATGTTGGAAACCGTCTTCGACGGGCGTTCCTGCTTAGTATGCATCTCGAAGAGCGCGTAATCATTCCAACGGTGATAGGTTGGAGCGTGCCAAAGGGTTGCAGCGTTCAGGGGAAAATGCATGAGTGCATTGTCTTTACCTCTTGTCGGGTAAAGGAATGGCGCTTGGAAGGGGTTAAGGACTTCCCACCCAATATGAAGCAAATCCTGCGACTTGAGAGGATGAAGCTCACAAGAGAGGGGCGGGTTGCCATGAAGCACTTCCTGTGAACATAAATCAAAGGAGTGCCATTTCTTGGGGATATGGAGTGCCGGTCTGTTGCGAGAACCAAAAAGAACATCAGTATGGGATTTCCGTTTATCGCTTGGCATGGACTGATAATGGTATCGCCCGCCGTATGCCTTGGTCATGTAGCTAGCCATAGCATCGAAGTCGTTGGGGCTGATTTGTAAGTCCTTGGAATCCCAGTTTATGAAGGTTCGAATTATGTGACCTGGGCGCTTACCAGAGACTAAGGGTCTTATGCCAAAGTCTGCGTTGTATGTAATCAACAACGGTGTGTAACGTTTACCCTCTTTCCGGACGATAACATAGAATGGCTCGTAGTCGTACCAATGTCGGGGGAATAACTGGATTGGCCAATAGGCGAAGTATTGGATACAGTAGATATCTGTGTCTGCTGGGTCGCGGCAGACCCTATATTTAATGACACATGTTGAGGTGGATTTTGTAGGGAAAATGGATTCGAAGAGCCCTCTAACATGATTGAAGTATTTCTCGGCATATTCTTTGCGTAACCGTTCACTGATTTGCTTCAACATCTTACGCATTTCGTTATCCCAAGGGAACTTGCTCTTCGGTAGATCAACACCGAGGATGCCGATGCGTGCACCGGTCATGTCATCTGGGAATCGCCCCACTCGGAAGAGGTGAAGTGCGTCTGTAACTCCACCTATGTCTCGTCGGCGTAACCTGTCACGTATGGCGCTGAAGCCGCCGCTCGGAGAGTCGATTCCGAGGTTCCGAGCAAGATCCGCCTGTTCTTCTTCAATGAGTTTCGGGTCGGCATAGATGAGGGGGGCGAATTGCTCGGCTAAACGCTTGTCGTCTTTACTAGGCTCGTTTAAAGCTGGCCTAAATCCTGCCAAGGGAAAGGCTTTCCGCCAGCGATTAAGAATTGTTTTCGAGGATGCCATTTCTCAAACACCAGTTATACACACACTTACATGTTATC
>CBDVBC010000320.1:0-2953 GCA_965372125.1 Candidatus Hermodarchaeota archaeon
TTATCTCGTCGAGTGATTTGAAACTCTGCTTCTGTAGAGCCAGGCGGTAAAGCTAACTGCTGCTTGATAGTGGGGATGAGTCGTTCGTCAATCTCGTAACCGATACTGCTTCGGTGTAGTTCTCTTGCCACCTTCATGGTGGTTCCTGTGCCTAGAAAGGGATCGACTATTGTGTCTCCGTAAATGGAGAACATCCGAATAAGACGTCTAGCAATCACTTCTGGATACGCGGCAACTCGCCGGTCCAGATCTCCATTCTCTTGACGCGCACCGGGTATCTTCCAGATTTGTGTAAACCAGGCATCTCGCTCAGCCTTTGTGTACTGGCTGGCATAACGGATGAAGTCCTTCGGTGGGAAACTCCGTGGTGAACCTTTTCGGAATAGGAGGATAAACTCGCAATCCTGAGTGATGTAGGCATTTGGAGGAAGGAATCCTGAACCTAGGAATGCATTGGGTCTGGTTGTTGGCTTCTTCCATAAAATGAAGGGTAGACTTGTGAATCCGATGGTCTCGCAATGCTCGGTGATGCGAACGTGATTGGGGAAGAGACGCAATCCGCCGTCATCTTTGCGTAGGGCGTCCCCAATATTGATGCAGGCTATTCCCCCCTCGATGAGTACTCGGTAGCACTCCCTCCAAACCTCAGCTAATAGATTGTGCATTTCGGAGAAGGTCTGGCAGCCCTGCTGTTGGAACAGTTCATCCCACAACGCAATCATAGGATAAGGTGGCGAAGTGACAACTAGTTGCACGGATTTGTCTGCAACTTCTGGCATCTTGCGGCTAGTGCCCACGATTACATGATGTCTTGTAACGGGAGTTTCTAGCGTTTGCTTTTCCAACATCTTCGCCAGTAGCCTTGCAGGATAGGTAGTGGCTGTCCGTTTTGTCTTCGATGATACTAGTTCCTGTTCTGAATGCGGCACAGCAGCTCCATCCGTTCGACATCTATAGGCGCTATGCTCTAAATGGTTTCCGGAACGGGATTGAACAGCTACTGGTTAGGATTTGGCAATGTATATTGGAAGCCATCCAGAAGGGTAGAATATCAAGAATTCGGGTGGAAAACGTTACCATCTTCCTCTTGGCTGATAATAGCTGAAACCGAAGTCGAGAACTACCCCCCTCTTCAGCGACGAAATAACCCTCTCCCTCTACATTTGATTTTTGTTGCCTATTCCGAAACTGTTTTTCAATTAAAAAGAATCACTTATGTGAGCAATAATGAATGCAGCGCATAAGAGGAAAAATTTCCATTACTGGGGGTTCGCGGTTTGCCTCCTTGTTATGGTACCGTTCATTGTGCCTAATCCGCTAATGCTGGGTACTGCATCTTTGAATGGTGTCTCCACTGTTGAAGCTCAATCAGGATTTGATTGGATTTGGGACGAGTACGTGGGTGCCCCGGGATCCATCGATCATGACGATGTTGTCTACTGGGGCTCTGATTTAGGGCCTTTTCATAACTACGGGGAAATCAATACGCACATCGCATCCTTGGCTTCTTCATTTCCTGATTATGTCTCAGTCCAGACCATTGGTGCCAGCTACGAGTACCGCAATATTCGATGTGTGGTTGTCACCGCCCCTGGTGATTCGTCAAATCGGCATGGATACTTATTGGTGGCTCACCATCACGGGCGCGAGTGCATAACGATAGAAAATGCCCTATTCATACTTGATTATCTGATAGCTAACAGGGATTCTCCCTCTTTCGCACAAATCTTACAGAATTTTGTAATTTACATCATTCCTACCCTGAATCCTGACTCCCTAACAGAGATTTATGTGAATCCATGGCACAGAAAGACCCTTCGCCCCACTGACGAGGATGGAGACGGTACAGATGATGAAGGAGAAGTCCAAGATATCAATGGAGATAACTGGGTGGAGTACGATGATCTCACCGATGACTACGAAGGATACGACCTTGATGGAGACGGGGAAATCGGAGAGGATCTAGTTGGCGGCATTGATTTAAACCGGAATTATCCTGTGGGCTGGGATCTTGGGAGCTCGGTTCCCCGGTCACAGGCATATCATGGGAGTGCCCCTTTCAGCGAGCCAGAGACTCAGACCATGCGAAACTTTGCTGAACAACACCCCGAATTGGTATTCGCCATGTCTTTGCACAGCGGGATAGCAGGGTTCTTCACTCCTTGGTTTACGAATGCGACTTTCACTCCGGACGAGTCGCTTTTCGCACGGATCGCCGCAGACATCACTGATGCTTCGGGTTATCCTCGGCTTGCTCAGGGCGGCACTCAGGGAATTTGGGACGACTGGATGTACGGAGTTATGGGTGTCCTGGCAATGACTCTTGAAACCTATGGCAACTCCGCTGCCTGGGGGTATAGTATCTGGGATTTATTCAATCCTAGCGCTGATGAAGTCATTTCTAACTGTGAGCGAGTCTGGGAAGCATTTGCTGCTGTCTTCGAGACACTATTCGAGGAGTACCCACCAGCATCCCAGCCATCACCCCTACCATTTGGGGGGTGGCCGCTCCCGCTGGTAATTGGTGTAGTTCTCATGGTGGGCGTGAGCATTGCGGTAATCCTTCTAATCGTATGGAGAAAGCGAAAGACAATATGAGATAACCCTTAACTTGAGATGGTCCCCCAAAATTCACACTCACAACGCTGGAGACCAAATAAAAGGGGGTTTGTTGAGTGAAGGGTGTTATTGTGACTAGTTGTGGTTAATATGAGTGATGTTGTCTGGTGTGCCTCTGGTGACTATCTTCACAAGAGCAATATCCGGCGGTTCATGGACAAACATGGAATCAAGACTTACGAAGAGTTAGTCAAACGTAGCATGGAAGTTGAATGGTTTTGGGATGCTGCACTAAAGGACTTGGGCATCGAATGGTATGAACCCTACTCCCAGGTTCTAGATGTCTCTAAGGGTATTGAGTGGGCGAAATGGTTTGTCGGCGGCAAACTCAACA
>CBDVBC010000321.1:0-2952 GCA_965372125.1 Candidatus Hermodarchaeota archaeon
TGTATTCTAGGGCTTCGCTGTTATTTGGCTGCAGGATCAGCCCGTCTTCCTCGTTTTGCTCTATGATTTCTATGAGCTCATCCTTTGATATTTGTCGTCCCCAGCCCTGATCAATGTACATCTGCGCGAAGGTTCCAAACCCGAGGCATGTTTCCCGCCTGGATGTAGCCTTGCAGTGGTTGCCGAGGAGGTCTTGGCCTTGGCGGCAGATGCAGTTGGCAACAGTGAAGGGTCCTTCTGATGTGTCGATGAGTCTCTTTACATGGTCATAATTTGCGACTAAATGCTCTGGCGTGAAGCTCTGCTCGATGGGAATTGTGCGCAGCTGCGAGATCTTCGTGCTGAAGGCTTCATTGCCAAAGACCTCCAGGTTGAACTGTACGATATCGAAAAACAGTTCTCTTGAAAGCTTGTTAACCTGGAACTCGTAGATTCCTATCATCCATAGGGCACTGCTGTAATATTTAGTGTCTCCCTCTTTTCTGGAAAGAACAAGTCCCTTGGCTGCCATCGTATCCAGTAACTGCTCTAGCCGCTCCTTTGCTATTCCAGACGCCTTAAGCCGTTCAAAAATACTTTCTAGGCCTTCAGAGGCTATTGGAGAGTATTTCAGTTGAACAGTGATTTTTGCCTCCTCGGGTGTGAAGAGACGTTTCAGGATACGGAGCTCCACCCCTGAAGCGGTGGCAGGGAAGCCAACAGGCATCCTGTCCAGGTACTCCTGTAGTTCACGGTAAACCTCATCATCAGCCATATTTTCACCACATATTGGCAGGTTTCAGCCCCTATATCATTCTAGTAGTTTAATAGCGTCTAGGTCGTTTCGGGTAGGGTTGGAAAGGTGTTCTTGGTTCAAGACTAATCCAATCACCGTCCTTATCTAGCTTGGAGAGGGAGCGTAGCAGGTCGAAGGTGACCCATCGCGACGCTTCAGGGTGTGCCGGGTATTCCCATAGCCCGTAAGGTCCCTGCAGTCCTTTCACGAACTTGACATTCTCTGCAACCCGGGCATCCTCTAAGGTGGCACCGATCCGCCAGCATAGGTCGAGGATTTGGGCAACATCGTAGCGTTTGAAGTAGGTAAACCCGCCCCGGAGTGGTTCTATGCCGATGGTCCTTGCAACTTCGAAGCCCCAGATATGGGAAATACAGACAAGCTGCTAATCAAATAACCAGAACAACCCGTAACTAATTCCCCCATTCCGCTTGGATTTTTCAGTAGTGGCATAGATCTGAACTGGAAGCCTTTTTATTTCACCCTATTTACAGTATGAATGATATAACCCAGCGGGAGGATTTGTTAAGGAGTTCCGGGGACACCTCGATTGGTGGGTTTGCTGTAACCACAAGCCTTTTCGGGACATTGTGGTTCGACCGGTGGCGGCTGGAATCTAGTCAAGGGATTTGCTTTGAAGATTGCCAAGGTAAGAGCACTCATCGAAAAGGGAAAATTAAAAGCTGCTTCTCAGCTATTGGACCAGCTTGAACTCCATCCTGGCTTGTCTGACAGCGATCCGCTTGAGTGCCTGCTCCTTAGAAGCCTCCTCCTGGACAAGCTTGGCCACCTGAAGGACGCGTTTAAACTCGCAGAGCTTGCCCTAATCGAGAGCAAAAGCCGAGAGGCGCCCTTGCACATTTTTGATTCCCTTATGACACTGGCCCACGCTCTGCTACGCCTCGGGAAATACGACAAAGTCGGTGAGGTGCTAGCCCAAAGTGAACACCTTCTCATAGCCCTTTCCAAGGAAGAGAACCCAACTTCCAAACCAAGCGAAAAGTTCAGGAAAACCCTTCATGAAATATTCAATCCTCCCACTTCCCTTCAACACCAAACACCCGTTGCATCTAAAACCCTTGAGGGTTTTCTTGAATGGGTGGAAGGCGAACACCCTAAACCCTTCCTTAGTCGAACCGCCAGGCTGCTCTTTCGTCGGGGGGCTCTTCTCCTCCACATCGGAAAACTCGACCTAGCACTCGGATATTATCGTAGGAGTCTAGCTTTGCATGAAGTGCTCGGGGATAAATCCGAAATCGCTAGCATCCTGAATCATTTAGGCGTACTGTACTCGCATAAAGGCGAGCTAGATCAATCCTACTCCCACTATCAACAGTCCCTCGCAATAAAGGAGGAAATCGGTAATCTACAAGACATCGCCATGGCTCTTGGAAATATCGGGGTTGTGTTTTCCCTGAAAGGTGATCTTGACCAGGCGCTAGAGTACTATTCTCGGAGCCTTTTGTTATTTGAGCAGATAGGGAATCCGCTCTACATAGCAAATACGATGTGCAATCTTGGGATAGCTCACAGACAGAAGGGCAATCTAGACGACGCCCTAGACTATCATATGAGGTGCCTGTCCCTGTTTGAGGACATCGGTAACAAGAACTCCATCGCCGTTGCCTTCAGTAACATTGCATGGGTGCACCGCGGTAAAAATGAATTAGACAAAGCGTTGCAGTACCTGGAGCGCAGTTTGAAAGTGTGGGAGGAAATTGGTAACAAGTTGCTGGTTTCAAAGGCCCTCTTCCGTCTGATTTCCGTGGCAATCGATAAGAGAGACCATGAACAGGCACAAGGATACTTTGACCGCCTACGGACAATCTATGAAGAGGATAAGGAGAACAAGGTTATCAGCCAGCGACACCGAATCTGTGAAGCCCTACTCCTGAGAAGGAGCCCACGCGCCCGACACCTAGGAAGAGCTGAAACCCTTCTAGCCCAGGTCGTGGAGGAACCTATCCTTGAATATGAACTTACCAGCACCGCAGTGCTGAATCTATGTGAGTTGTTGCTAGCTGAACTACGCAACACTGAGAACCTGGGTATGCTCAAGGAAATACGCGTTCTTGTGGATCGCCTGCACACAACCGCGAAGGACCAGCGCACATACCCCCTCCTTGTCGAGACCTACATGCTTTTAGCTAAACTAACCCTGGTGGAGTTGGACTTGT
>CBDVBC010000322.1:0-2951 GCA_965372125.1 Candidatus Hermodarchaeota archaeon
CACCTCCACCACCGCTGTGCCCTTGTCCCAATCCGAGGTGCCGTAGGTCCGGTTCCAGAGATGCTGACCATTCGCATCGGTCCGTACCAACCAGAAGTCGTATTCACCCGCACCAAAGCCATTGTAGGTGTAACCGCCAACAGCGAAGCCGCCTCCACTGCACTCAACCAGTGATTTGCCACTGTCCCAATTGGGGCCACCAAAGGTGTAGTTCCACAGGTGGTTGCCACTGGCGTCAGTCCGCAGCAGCCACATGTCTCCGTTGCCAGCCCCAAAGCTATAGGTTCTACCGACCAAGACAAAGCCACCCCCACTACACTCCACTAGCGCATATCCGTAGTCATTGTTAATACCGCCATAGGTCTGGTTCCAGAGGTGGTTGCCGCTGGCGTCGGTTCGCACCAGCCACACATCAGAGCCACCCGCGCCGTCGCCGTCAGTGGAGCCCACGAGAACAAAGCCACCCCCACTACACTCCACCATATCCGAACCACTTTCTTCATTAGAGCCGCCGTAGGTACAATTCCAGAGGTGGTTGCCGCTGGCGTCGGTGCGCACCAACCACATGTCCATCCAGCCTGCCCCAAAGCTCGTAGTAATGCCGCAGAGGGCGAAGCCTCCACCACTTACCTCTATACCTGTACCGAGAAATTCCATTCCAGTACCACCATAAGTCCAGTTCCACATGTGCTGGCCATTAGCGTCAGTCCGTACGAGCCACAAGTCATCGGAGCCTGCACCAAAGCTGCTGGTGTCACCGATGAAGGCGAAACCGCCCCCACTGCACTCAACTACCGACTGGCCGAGGTCATCACCTGTACCGCCAAAGGTATAGTTCCAAATGGAATCGTGAGCAGCGGGTGTTGGAGGGCTTGTTGACAGTAACTCAGAGTGTGACACCAGAAGATATCGATATTTATGGATGAGTGGATTCTGCGACGCCAATCCTGTTATCGGGGTAGATGGCTGAACAATAGTGTCTGTAGAATCTCCCGAGAGCACTGCAACGCCTACCGAGACGTTAGGCAGCAGGAGCATGCCGATTACCATTCCAACTAGAACACATGTGAAATTTCCCTTGTAATTGTAGGTAGTCCGTTGAGATAGCATAACATTTCCACCTATCAGATTCAACAACAAGATGAATGACTTTGCAAAATCCTAGCCATGCTTCTCACAGGCTAAAGTCACTTCTTGCCTCCTTCACTGAAAAGACTACTATTCCGTGCTATATAAAGGGTGAAGGTAATCGGCAGAGTGATTCCCTTCCATAGCAGGTACTCACCCATGCTGGCTCTTCCCATCGTCTCACAGACTAGCACAGACTCTGGGCGGTACAACGTCCTCGCTTACCGGTTCTGTTCTGCCATGCTACGCGTCTGCTCTCCCCCTCTCCAGGCTAGGGTCGCAGGAGATGAATATGGCATCGGCTCTCTTCTCTTCATTAAACTCCAAAAGAACACAGCTAGACCAAATCCTCCAAAAGAACACAGCTAGACCTTAGAGCTCAGAACTTTAAACTATTTAGGGAGGAACCACACATAGTGTAATTTCAGTCATCTTCTAACTGTATTGTTCGGAGTGTATGTTATCATGGGAAGCTTCATCTTTGATGATATGGATTTCCAGGAGTTCTCGACTCGTCTTCTATTACCTCTGCTCGTGACTCTCTTCTTCCTCCAAGGTTTCAGAACCTTTACGATTAACCTGTATGTGGCGGTGTGGAACTACATCTGGTATGATACTTCTATCCTGCCGATGCTTGTCATTTTGGCTTTCTTCACGCCCCTCTTTGCGATAATCATCGGTAGGAAAATCAGTGACAGAAAACTGATGATCTCTTCTGCCGTCCTGGTATCGATTTTCAGCCTCCCGATGGCGCTTGGAGGCCAGTTGGAACTGGTTCTTGGGGCTTCTGCCTTCGGGTTAGGCTCTGGTATAGAACTCGTCCTATCTACCCTGGTCGTGGCCTTCTATTCCATTTTCCTTCCCTCCTATATTGCGAACCAAATCACCGGCGAATCCGGGACAAGCAAGGAAAGTGAGGTAAGCCTCTTCATTGGAGGTTTCGCTCTTGCCTTCGGCTACGACATACTGTTTCGATCCTTCTATGGCATGTACCATGTCTCACGAGTATTCCTATACATCATACCCCAGACAATACTGGTGGTCGCTGTCCTCTTCCTATTGGTGAAGGAAATCCGAGTAGGTGAATCTAGGCGACCAAGAACCCTAGGGGTAAGCGGTATTTCCGCCTCCCGGCTGGGTGGCGTTTTTCTTCCCTTGGGAATTGGTATGGTCCTCTTCCTGGAATTGAGTCTACTTGCTAACCCTCAGAATGTACTGCGCTGGGCTGTACCCGGATACTCCTTGTTGGAGCTTGCAGTTCTCATCATCCTCATGATATCGGTGTTCACCCTTACTGTCCTGGCCCTCTTCTATACCCCGCTAGCTTCGAAGCTGCCTCTGAATGAATGGTTTTTCTTCCTTGTCGGGAACATCATCATATTTACAGCTCTGTTTTGTGTACTATTTATTGGGACCTGGTTCTCCGCGGCGCTAGCGCTTCTTGCTCAATTCTTCATAGTCCTAGACCTCTATATCCTGGTCCAGTATCTCGTCCAGCGACAATTCAAGTGGGGGAGATTCACCGTGATCAGCTTATCCTTCTTCCTGGGTCTAATCTTCCTGCTCCTCCTCTGCTTCATGACCGGGTTTGCCTTCGCCTATGCCTATATCTTGGTCATCTTTGAGGGACAGGCACCCACAATCATCCTGGCAGCCACGGTTATCCTGCTCCTAACATCAACTGCTGCCGCCTACAAAGTTGGAGGTGTTGAAACATGAACAAGAAAACAATCTTTGCCCTCGCCATACGCCTAATACCATGGGTCGCGTCAGCTGGCTGGTGCGCCCTCACATACAATGTAGCACCCCAAGCCGGAACCAGT
>CBDVBC010000323.1:0-2948 GCA_965372125.1 Candidatus Hermodarchaeota archaeon
TACTCGCAGACCCTGTGAATAAAATCCTCTTATTCAATACGCAGGATTCTGCACATAAAAGCGACTCTACTGAGAATAAATTAATGCGTACGTCTCAATTTGAATACACTATTATTTCGTTGTTCGTAAGCTTAATAGGCTTAGAACCTTGAGGAGAGACCATCAAGTGCTTCTTTGAGGATGAATCACATGGGACGTAAGCTCATAGGAATAACCGTAGGCCTTTTACTAACAATAGTTCTTGCCTTCTACCTTTTCCCCCCCGAATACAACGCTATGGTATCCTGGCTGGCTCCCTTTTTCGGGTCCTGGCTCCGCTTCGCCTTCATGTTCCTCTTCATACTCCTCGCGGACTGCTTCGCCTACCCCACCGTGCTTATCCTCTGGGTCGCCGTGGGGCTAATCGCAGGGCTCTTTGCCCGTAGCACCTGGGGCTCCATCGGCATCGGCTTGGTCATCTTCCTGGTAACCTTTGGGCTCATGGTTCTTGGCTTTGCCAGCATAATCATCCCCATGGCCACGGACCTGGGATCCTTTGACTTCATGGGCTTGCTGGGAGCTATTCCCCCCGATGTGAGCATGTTTGACATACTCGGCTCCCCGGTCATAGGTGACATCATCAGCCTGCTCATGGAGAACACTGCCATCTTACCGGAGCTCATGGCAGACCCCAGCAACATCCTCAGCCTAATCCTTACCACCTTCTTTCCAGTAATCATTAACGGCGTGAAGAACCTTGTCATCCTCATCGTCTGCATATTCATCGGCGGCTTCATCGGCCGCATCATCCGCAAACCCGAGAGCCAGTGAAGCCAATCAAAGTGTGAGGTAGATCAGAAATGAAAACCAATCTAATCCCCAACACCATCGCTAGAACATTCCTGCGTCCAAGGGCTTGTGTTGCTCTTGCCCTGAGCCTCCTCTTCCTTCTAGGTGGCTTCACACCCCTCCTCGCCGCAAGACCCTCAGCGAGCACAGCACCCCAACCAACAGCTCCTCTCTCATCGTCTCCTCCTCGGCATCGGGCACTCCAGAAACTCTCCCTTGAGGGGGAAGCCGATGTCGGTACCTTCATCGTAAGCTATGACGGCGCCCTGACTGCAGCCCTAATATCGGCTGGTGACGGGATAGGCGGACTGAACCCCGAGGGAGAACACTACTCCCAGACAATCTTTGCTGCCGCCATGTTCCGGTGGGGTGAATACGAGGATGCCATCAACTACTTCTTTGAGGTCATGTTCAACACGAGCCTCGACGAAGGAGATGGCGGGATGGGAGGAATATTCTCAAGCATCCTAGGGCTGCTCCCCCCCAACTCGATCCTGATCTTTTTCTCAGGCTCTGCAACACCACTGCAAACCCTGGAGTGGGGCAACACGATTCACCTAGAATATGAGAATGCCCTCGGAATCCCCTACGAGCATATCATCGGTATTCCACCAATCACGATCGGCTCCATGACCGTGGCAGTCGAGGCCTACGGATACGCGGGCACACCCGATGAAGGGCGAGATGTCTACCAGAGCTTCATGGCGGACCTCGGCACAACAAGGGATGGCATGTCTGAGCTCTGCACTCCCACGCTTGCAGAAGACTCGATGGGCGGCTTCGGCCTCTACGGAGTTATCAACCCCTCTTCCTTTGCCCCCGAATCCAGAAGCGCCTCCCAAAGACAGATTCCAGGCGCAATTACCACAGCTAGCTGGGTAAGTAGTCACCGGGACGAATTCTACGGCGACGAGTACCAGATCTTCGACCTGAACGAGTTTACCGGGCACACCGGCACCATCGATTTCGGGACCAGCCTGGATGCTCTCCAGTTCGTAACAATGTTCCCCACCGACACGGTCATCCACAACTACACGCCTACGGACATGACCATCATTAACTCCACGGGTCCCACAGCTCCAGAGATAGTGGAACGTTCAAACAGTACCTGGCAGGCAGCACCCTCAATCCCCAACATAGTCATCAACTTCACCGGCGATTTCCCGCCTGGCCTCTTCATCGAAAAGACCATCACCCCTGACCCGCTAGCCCCAGACCAGGCAGCAACCGTCACACTCTTGATTACCAATGAGGATGATGAAACCCTCTACAACATCTACATCAATGACACACTAGCCTGGGCCCTTTACGCAGATACAGGAAGATACACGATCAGTGGCTCCATGAGCCAAAACATAACAAGCCTCGACCCCGGCGAGAGCTTCTCCCTAACATATCATATCACCTTCAACACCGAGGGCACATACCTATCTGCTCCAGCCCAGCTAGTCTTTGAAGACAACGAAACCATAACATACCAGAAGGCAAGCCTGAAAGTCTACGTCACAGTGGCCTACGCCTCCATCATAGACTTCCTCCTAGCCCTCCTCACCGACTACCCCACCTCCCTACCCCTGCTCCTGCTCCTCGGCCTCCTCGCCCTTTACCTAGTCATCTGGACCCTCAAGGCACTCTTCGGGCTCCGCAAGAAACCCAGAACAACACCAAGATACGGACCTGCACCAAAAAGACCATCATCAAAGCCTGCTCAACCGGGTTCCTCCACCAAGGCATCAGAGCCACTGTACCCTTCAACGACGCCAGAGATGTCCGGCGCAATCTGTATCCATTGTGGTTCACCCCTCCCCCTTGGAGTCTCCTTCTGCCCCGCCTGCGGAGGTAGCGTCGAATAACCTGTTCCCTGCCCACCAGCAGGGACTCCCTCCTTTCTTCTTCTCGGCTGGTCTTTCAAGGATTCCTCAATATTTAGAGGTAATCTTTCAAGGGTTCCTCAATATCTAGAGGACCACATCTCATTTGATGGATAGCTTTATACAGAATCCCATAGCAGCATTTCTTAGGAGCAACCCATTTCTACGGGATATGGGAAACATGGAACTGCGAAGCACAGGAATAACCGGATTGGATAAACTACTCAACGGCGGGGTCCCGAAAGAATC
>CBDVBC010000324.1:0-2942 GCA_965372125.1 Candidatus Hermodarchaeota archaeon
TCTATAAGTTAATAAATAAAAACGAGAATTGGAAGATATGAAAATACGGGTAACTACCCTTGTAATAATAGTTTGTCTAATCTGTCCCGCTATGTTAGCCCACCCTCAGTTAAACTCGTCAAGTAAAGTAAGCTTCCCTACCCCACCTGTTATGGATGGGGTGCTGAACGACTCATGTTGGGACAACTGGATACCATTGAATTTCTCCCTCGGAGCATACGATCCCGCTCCGTGGTATAGCGAAATACCGCCTTATGACTACCTCAACGGCTCACTTTCGGTGTGCAACGACAACGACAACCTCTACCTAGCCGCCCGCCTCTACAACCTAACAGACAATGTCTATCTATGGATACTTCTCGATGATAACGCTACTCATGATGATTATTACGAAGAGTCTTGTAAGGGCAGGGGTGCTCTGTTGGAGCGGTTTAGTCGTGGAAACCGTATTACGACGGGCTTCCTCGTATCTTATGACAACGAGAGCTGGAGCTGCCAAGGTCAGGGTTCTGTGACCCCCACAATCGAGGACGCCAATGACCCGTCGTACTGGTGGATGGTGCGGTGGAACTGGACAACCAGTTTCAATCCCTCTGGGGAAACTGACTACGCCTTGGAGCTGTCTTTCAGGTTCCGTCACAACGACTCCGAGTCCCAGATGCTGCCCGACCGAGTGCCACTCCTCCGCCTCCATCTAGTCATGACCGTGAGTGAATACTATCCCAGTGGTGGCGGTAAGTACAGGGGGCATTATGGTTTTCCTCCTGGAACCTATAAAGACCACATCAACCCTGGGCTCTATAGAGAAGATGATTTCTTAGAATGGTTTCCAATCCCGTGCGAGTTCGACCTTCCTACCCTTCCCCCACTTCCCCTGCCCAGCCTCCCAGTAATCATAGCACTTGTCTTAGTGGTTTCGATTGGGGTCGCGGTTGTTAGGCGGAGACAACACTAACTCCACAGACATCCCTAAAATTATCATTCAGGGCGGGCTCTTCTTAGTTTATCAAAAATCGATTTGATGGCTTGAGTCGCATACTCTTTGGTTCGTTTCCTGACGCCTCTCAGCGGCTTATCGAGTTCTCCGAGCAGCCTCCTCAAGAAGGGTATCGCCCGAGCATCACCGATAAGACCGAGGCCTCGAACAGCCCATTCCCTTATGTGCTGGTCATCCAATAACTGAATGAGAAAGGGGACGGCTGCAGGATCTCCGAGTACCCCGAGGCTAATGACAGGTCCGCGGCGGTAATCTACGGTGGTACCATAGGATATCCCCTTACCTTCCACCCGCTTAATCTTGGGCGGCGGCGCGAACTGAATCTTCTCGATAAGAGTCCTTGTGGGATTGGGAGGTAGAACATCCCATTTCCTGAACTCGTCACGGACGACAGGACCCCAGCGCTCAACGAGATAGGGCGCTACGATTCGACCGTAACTTGGACTAAGAAAGACACTACAGAACTTGCGGGTAACTCTTGGACTATCAGGGGCAGTTTCATGGATTTCTCTCAGTATTCCATCGATTTTCTCGGCTTCATGAAAGGGTATTGGCTTCACATCTTGAGAGGTTGCCTTGATACTGGTCCAGAGGGTTTCGAACAACCTGTCCAGCCTTGCCTCCACATCATCTTTCACGGGCATATCGTCTGTCACACCCTTTCCTTCTCCTCCCGTCCTATAAACCTCACCAAGCCCCGCCTCCGCCACCACCGGCTTCCCCTCCGCCTCCTCTGGGGCTTGTCCCCGTCTCTTCTCTCGCTTCACCGTCGGGTTCGGGGGCTTCTCCGAAGGCGGCTCTTAACCTATCCATTGCGTCCCGTTCATAGTCGAACTATGGGTAGCCCGTGGCCGCGTTCACAGCCTCATCAAGGGTCAGCTCCCTGTCGGGGACTACCTCCTCGCTTCCTTACGCTTCCTCTGGGGTTTTGGTCTCTGCCTTCGTCTTCTCCTTGACCTCTTCTTCATCATCTTCTCGGAAACTCTCTAACCCAGTCATGCCTTTCATCCCAGATTTCCTGGTTATCTAGGGGGGGTGAAAGGCTTTGAAGGATGGTGATATATGATAGTAGTTCTCTATTCTCAGTTGTTAAGGTAGAGGCTACTAGATAGGTGGCTGTTATGTTGAAACGGAACGTGGTTGCTATTATCTTGGGCTTGATTAGTGGAGTGATTTTAATCCTAACGAATACCTATAGTAGCCTCGGGTTTATACCGTATGTTCCTCAGATAGCTCAGTTCTTCGGGTTGGCACCTGCTTTCACTAACATCATTATGATTTTCCTATTTGGGTTGAATTACCTAGCAATGCTGGGTGGCTGGACCGTGATTATGGGGTGCGGGCTTATCCTTCTTCGACGGTACCGCACAGGCGCTTTACTCATGGGTTTAGGAGCAGGATTAAGCCTCCTAAGCCTAATTTGGAATCTAGCTCAAATGTGGATTGCTGGTACATTGACCCTCGCCGAATTCTTGAGCCGCTTCCAAGGCGCTGCATGGGCAGGAGCGATAATGTCTGTGATTGCCCAAGAATTAGTGAAAATCCCTAGACGAAAGAATATTAGTGAGTCGGACCGGGCCGCTGCAGAAACCGGTTGAGTTCTTGGGTATTATTTATTGACGATTCTTCTCCCATCCTAGAAGGGTGAGAAGGAGTCTGGTGCCATCACTATCATGGAGCGGTGGTGGAGGCGTTGGGAGAACGCGAAAGGTGCGGAGATCGTCTAGAAGTTCAGGATGGAATTGGAGGCTGAAGTCGCGGCGCTTCTGATTGGTGTGATAGTCATGATAGTAAATCGCTGTGGCTGCAACTTCGGTGAGCGGCTTAATAGAGTTAGGGAAGAAGGTGGAACAAAGGATTTCGACACCAAAGGGAAGATTGAGAAGCCAGGCGTGGGACGAGCTAGCGATGTCGTCTTTGTGGCTTTGAAGTGCTATGTGAAGGG
>CBDVBC010000325.1:0-2916 GCA_965372125.1 Candidatus Hermodarchaeota archaeon
ACATAATTTTGGAGATTAGTCTTAACGATACTCGATAAACTAAAAGGATAAGAAAAATAGTTACTAGATTGCATGTAATTTACTTGGAAAGGTGAAACGTCTTTGTCCAGATTTAGCGAAAGAGAATGGAAACGGTTCAGAAGCGGGTTCGTTCGTGTGTCAGTCGTCATGGCAATTATCCTGCTAGCTATCAGTGGGTATTTTTGGATTTATTCGTTTACCATTTTTGATGCGGGAGGACTCTGGCCTTTCGTGTATATGGGAATTGGATTAGCGTTTCTTTCCGTGGCGGCTTTCGTCATTCAATGGCGCTTTGAAGATTTTCGTCGACATCAATGGATTGTAGGCGTTTGTGACACCATTGACCGCCCGGTATCGATTGCATCGGTTGCTGGGGGATTAGGTGTATCACCCAGCCAGTTCGTCCAAATTGTCTCTAAGCTCGTTTCGAAACGTATTCTCACAGATTCCCAAGTTTATTGGAATGTAGGAGCCATTGGACCCCGCGGACACACCCTGTCGGAACCAACGGAAATCCCTGAATTCAAAGGTGCGATGTATTACCAGAAGCGAAGCGCGCTCCAGACAGCTTGGAAAATCCTTTCCGCTATCGGTACCGTGGTGGGTACCATCATGACGATTATCAATCTAGTCTGGGTGCTATTGGGGATTAAACTAAGAACAAGATAATCTGAAATAATCAATAGAAGTAAATCGGTGTTTCAGTCTTGCGATTTATGGTCGGCAGTGACTTAGAAGAGTTCCGTAGATATTACAGAACACTCAGCGATATCCATGAATACTTCAAGGCCCTTAGAGTAGAAGGTGTTGAATACGGGGAACTGGGGGCTAAAGAGGAAGGTCATATCAGGAGTGATCCTTCTCATCTAATCGTTTGGCGAGAGGGGCGAGAAATAATCGGTCACGCCATATGGCATGAAACAAACACGGATGAACATAGAAGTGGAGACCCTAGAGACAATGAAGACCGAGAAACCCTTCGAAGCCTTCTTGGAGGCAAGAGAGAACACATTGTTGAGCTTCATGAACTCTGGCTAAAGACAAATCATAGGGGAAAGGGGCACGGAAAGGAGTTCTTTTCATTCTTTGAGGACTTCATTCGAGAGAAAGGCTACGAAGTAATCGTGTACTACTCTGACAACCCAGCTGCCATCGCGATATGCCGCAAACGCGGATACAGAGAAGCCATACCTCTTGGAGAGGGATGGCACACATTCGCGCTGTTATTATGAGGACAGATCGTAGGCATCTCCCAAAGCTGATCTGTGAGTGGCAATTCAGGTACAGGATGAGAAGTCTTCAACAAGATTCTATTTTCTGGTTCTTTGAACGTATAATCTAAAGACGAAGCCAATAATATACACGGCAAGTCCAACTATCATTGCATAGAACATGACTAGAAGAAATGTGATTGGTAGGCGCGATAAGATGAATGAAAACCCTAAGAAGTAGAGAGTAAACGTGAACAGACCTGAGAATGAGATGACTGCCCCTAGGAGGAGAAGGATATTGACCATTCGTATGCTTCTATAATATTTTGGAGGGGAAACCTGTGGTGTTCGTGTGTAGTGGAGCCAGATGACACATGTTAGACTGAAAGTGATAATTGCAGCAATACCATTTGTTAATATGATGTGATAGATAGTGCCACCTCTGTACAAGAGGAGAGAGATTGGCCAATAAGAGGCAATGTTAGTGTACACCAAGAGGGGGGTGTGCCACCAATGTTTCCAGAAGACAGTCTTTGATGTTAATGGCTCTCGAGCAGCATCGGTTAAGATTGTGAGAACGAAGCTGCCTAGAATAAAACAGAAGTACCAGATAAAAGAGACCCAAAGAGGTAAAGACATACTGTTACCACTCCGTTATTTCAATAATAGATGTCGTTTTTGTAGCCATTTGTGTCGAGAAACACACTATAGCTAACCTAAATCTCAAGGAGCCTCGTCGTTGAAACAGCAGTATTGTAGGTTTCTGTCATTTACTCTGATTCCAACGATGTTTAATATTGACACGTAGAATAGTGTGACGTAACGATTTTGGAGATGACCTTCTTGTCAACCAAAGAGCAGGAACGTCCAAGATTTACAGAGCAAGACGCCAAAAGGTTAGCAGAAGATTTGTTTGGTGTCACTGGGTCTGTGCGAGAACTCCCTAGTTATCAGGATCGTAACTTCTATCTGAGAACCGAGTCAGGCGAAGAGTACGTGCTTAAGATAGCAGCCGCATCTGAGACCAAGGAAAACCTAGCATTTCAGAATGAAGGGTTGCAACACTTGGCGGGAAAGGGAGTGAAATGCCCCCAAGTCCTACAGAAAAAAACTGGTGAAGAAATTGGCGTGGCTGAGGACGTTGAGGGTAGATCATATTTTGTGAGATTGCTCACTTATTTGCCGGGGAAGGTTCTTGCCAAGGTGAATCCGCATACACCTGAACTGCTCCACGAACTAGGTCGTTTCCTTGGTTCACTAAGCCAAGCTTTGGAAGGTTTTTCTCACCCGGCAGCTGTGAGGGACTTCTCCTGGGATCTGAAGAACGCGAGTACGGTCATTAACCGTTGCAAAGAGCACATCGGTGACCCAGATAAAGCCGCTATTGTAGAGCATTTCCTAGGAGAATTCGAAACCCGTGCCCTTCCCGTCCTGTCAGACCTCCGGACCAGTGTTGTACACAATGACGGGAACGACTACAACATAATCATAAACAAGGCATGTCATCCTAAGGAAAGAAACATTGGTATTATCGACTTCGGAGACATGATAGCTACCCACACTGTATTCGAGGTGGCGGTGGCAACTGCCTATGCTATTCTGGGGAAAGCCGATCCAATCGCCGCAGCGTCTCATATTGTCGGTGGTTACCATTCTACCTTCCCGCTAACTGGGCTTGAACTGG
>CBDVBC010000326.1:0-2916 GCA_965372125.1 Candidatus Hermodarchaeota archaeon
CCAAGTCCACACTTGAACGTGTCTAGCAATTTTTAGGGTTCAAAACAACTTGGTTGAGCTAATCAGGTATTCTAAGAACCGATTTCACATACCCTGTTCTATTCCCTTTGTGTAGATATTATTGTTTTGTAATGCGCTTAATCATCTTAACGACTGACTCTATACTTCGGTGACAGTAACTGACCTCATGGAAGGGACCGAAGCCTACTGCTACTATTATAAAACCCTCCGCTGAGAAATCTACGCTAACTGAGGTGAAAGAAACAATTTTGTTAGTTAATCGAATCTTCCTCCATAGTTAGCTATACAGCCTTGATATGTTGCTAATGGCTTTCAAGGACGATTCACTATTGCAATAATCTTCTCGCAATGTGGACAAGAAACGATTTTAAGACCATTAGCATTTGCTACCGCGAATTCCCTGGTTGTGATGCTTTCTTCACAATGGGGGCACTTCATTAGAATCACTTAAGCGACTTTCTAGCCACTGTTCCTTTTATCGCTTTTCTTGACACTAAAAATTCCGAGAATCCGTTAGCAATTAGAAGGTGAGAGCCTCAAATTTATTAATCGGGAAGATAGAAGAATACGAAAGGAAGGAAAAGGCACAATGACGAGGGGAACCGAGGGTTCTTTGGAAAAACTCTGGCGCGCCGAACAGCTCATGAAGGAAGGGAAGGTCGATGAAGCTCGACCGCTTGTGGAAAGCCTTGAGAAAGAAGATGAGCTCCCCCCGGATGCCCTGCTCACCTACCAGCTGCTCAAAAGCCAACTGCTCATCACAACAGGAGACCTAGAAGCCAGTCATCAGCTTGCGAGTCTGGTCTGGCAGGGGAGTCTGGACCGGGGAAAACTCCTGCAAGGGGTGGATGCCTGTGTCGTAGTCACCGAAGCCTTGTTAGAATTGGAAAAATTCGAGGAGGGTGCTAATGCGATTGCTGAAGGCGAACAATTGCTCACAACAGTCACAGACGAAACCCCTGCTGTCCTCGCCCAGAGAAAGGCCTCATTAATCCACTTGCGAGGAAGGAATTGCCTCTATAACGGCGAAATGGATCAAGCGATGAAGTATTTTCAGCAGAGCTTGGCCTTACGCCAGGAACTCGGCAATAAACACGATATTGCGGTATCACTGCGGAACATCGGCGTAATTCTTGGTGAGAAGAAAGGCGATTTCAATCAAGCTTTGGACTATCACCAGCAGGCCTTGAAAATATTCCAAGAAGTTGGCAATAAATACCGCATGGCTTACTGTCTCACGAACATCGGTGCATATCATCGGGATAAAGGCGAATTCGACAGCGCCTTGGAGTATTGTCAGCAAGGCTTGGCGTTATTCCAAGAAGTCGGCAACAAAGGATTGATTGCTTATTCGCTAGGACAAACCGGCGGTATTTACCATGTGAAAGGAGAACTAGATCGGGCTTTAGAGTATTACCAGCAGAGATTGGCTATCGTTGAGGAACTCGGCAATAAATGGTCCCTTGGTGATTGCCTCAGAAGTATCGGGGTGCTTTATTCGCATAGAGGCGATGTAGATCGCGCCTTGGAGTATGCCCAGCAGTATTTGGCGATAGCCCAAGAACTTGACAATAAACTTTTCATTGCGCAAGCTCTTTTTCACATTGGCGTTATTCATTGGCAGAAAGGCGCTTTCGCACAAGCTTTGGCACATCTTAAAGATGAATTAAGGTACTATGAGGAACTGGACCACAATATCGCGGTCGGCAATTGCCTCTATTGGTTGCTTCAGGTATGCCTTGATATGGGTTCCCCCGAGCAGGCTCAGCAATACTTGGAACGGTTGCAGCACATCAATGAGCAGGAAGACAATAAGGAACTCAGTCAATCTTATCGAGTGGCACAAGCCTTGGTACTGAAGACGAGCTCGCGAATCCGAGACAAGGTGAGAGCCCAGGAGCTTTTGCAACAGCTTATAGAAGAAGAGATGGTCCATTTCAATTTAACCCAGCTCGCTATGGTCAACCTCTGCGAGTTACTTCTTGACGAATTAAAAGCCTATGGCGAAATTAACGTGCTCCAGGAAGCCAAAAGCTTGGTAGACAAACTCTATTCATTAGCTCAAGACCGTCACTCCTTCTCCTTAGTTGTCAACTCACTCATCCTGAAGGCGAAATTTGCGATGATAGAAGGAGACCTGACGACAGCAGTACAATATCTGGAGCAAGCGAGGGTGACCGCGGAGGAAAAAGGCTTAGGAAGATTAGTGGAAAAGGTGACCACAGAAAAACAGCAACTAGAAGCTCAGTACGAGACCTGGGAGCAGCTCATTCAGCGCAACGCCCCATTTCGCGAACGGGTGGAACACGCTCGAGTCTCAGACTATCTCAAAGATGTCGAGAAACTGGTAAAGACGCAGAGTGTAGAGCTTTCTTCCTAACGCTATTGATTGAGAGTGATCCTTCGCTACATTTGTTGCTTGTAGCGAAGCACTGCGGTGATTCCCCCAAAATTCAGTAATATTGCCCCTTCTTCCATTTGTTCGGATTGGATCTCATGTATTGCTTCCAGTTTCTTGAGACTCCCTTGTGACTTGTTATGAATGATTGTTTCAATCTCTTCTGAAGCGATTTCCTCCGGAACACGAAGAATTAATCCTTCTTTTGGCTCGACAATCACTCCTATTGTCTTTCTTTACTTCGGTGAAAGAAACAAGATTGTGAGTTTGTCCCAATTATTTTGAAATGCTACTAAGAGCTGCAATTCGTTCTTGATTTGCCATAAATCTATAATTTCACCGCTTGGAATCAATTAAGTTAATATTTCCTGTCCCTAATTCGTTATTCATCAAATCCAAGCATCAGGAAGTCAGTATTAGGTGTCTCAACACTATCCTCAAACGGATTCATCCCTTCCCAGTAGGGGATCTCAGGGTGTTCGGGGTCATACCAAAGT
>CBDVBC010000327.1:0-2915 GCA_965372125.1 Candidatus Hermodarchaeota archaeon
AGTGGCAGCCCCTAGAAACTGGATTGATTCATAGGGAAGGTTCATGATAATACGGTCGACTTTTCCGCTGAGCTTCTCCTGTACAACCTGTCGACAATCACCCAGTATTGGTATAACTTCACCGGTTAATTTGTTGAGTTCCAAGCTCTTGTTTAAACACCTGATGGCGTGCTCGTTTATGTCGATGGCGTAAACGGTTACTGGATGTCGCTTGGCTGCAAGTAGAGCGAAGGGTCCGACGCCTGCGAACATGTCGAGAATCATTTCACCAGGCTGAACTAGTTCTGCGACGCGATTATGTTCTGTGGATAGTCGGGGGCTGAAATAGGTGTCAGCGACATCGACAGCAATCCGAATTCCATACTCGACATGCACGGTTTGTGTGCGTACTTCGCCTACTATGTGACTTAGCGCGCGAACACGGTGGGGTCCAGTTACGCTTCCAGCTTTTGAATAAACTGCTGCCACATTATTGTGGACCAACAGGATGCCTTGACCAATCTCTTGCGCAAATGGTGTCAACTCCTCATCTAGTTCAAAGATGGCAATATCTCCGATGACATCAAGAGAGTGTGGTAGTTTTGGTAAGATATGTGCTGGAATACGATCCCGTAATATCTCAGTAAGGTTTGTGGGTCTATGTTTCTGAGGAATTAGTTCCCTCTCTACAAGTGTCAAAGACGTCGTTTGGCGCTGTAGCTCAGAAAGCACAGAGTCTTCTATTGTGGAACGCAAGGGCAGAAGAAGTTGCTGGCCTTCGCGAGTAATTGGGTAATCGGAATCCAGTAATCCTAAATCTACTAGAAGTAATCGTAGACACTCACCAAAACTACGTTCGACTCGGATGCAAAATTTCTTCATTTGCGTCCGTCCCGTTCAACCATCGCTAGGTGACTGATGGCTGGTGGTTACCTCTTGAGGCTGTCGGAGGATTCTAACGGCATTCGGTGTGAGAAGTATGTAACGTTTGCCAAGCTGCCCGATATCTCCGCCAACACTATAACAAACAGCGCGCAACTGATCCACAGCACGCTTTAGTTGCGTCATAAGATCCGAAGCCCCTTTCGTCAACGGCTCAATATCCAAGATTACCACATTTCCTCTCCTAACCTCCTCAGCGATAGGTGTGACATCAGCCAAGCTTGAAAGCTCCTTGTATATCACGAACATCTGTGGACGTGCTCCACCATCAACTATGGGCTTTGCATCCTCCTGCAATGCAGTTTTGTTCTTGCTTTTCCGCCGAAAAATTCCCATGACAAAGTCCTCCGATAGAATCTAATGAGGCAACAAATGAAGCCTCCCTTGAAAAACCTTCGCCCTTTCACGCTGACAGGTTTTTCATGAGCTCCCAGAGCCAATCCCCAACATACATGAGTACAGTAACCGCGCGCCCTTTCGACCGTGCTTTCATCTTATCCGCGCTAAAGATAGCTTGACCAACTGCTAGAGGCATCTGGTTCTTCTGATCAAGAATTACAACGATATCGCCTTGTCTGATTGAGTCATCAGCTGACACAATACCTGGACCCATTACATCAGCCCCATTGGCAATATGTGGAACAGCTCCGATATCTACTACTACCTGAGGTAAGGTCACAACACCGTCTAGCAGCGCATGTAAAGCAGGAAATATTTTTTCCCGAGTCCGAACTAGCCACAGTCTTCCTTCGATTAGGAACAGTTCCACCTTGTTCTCTAGAACAATACGCTCTACAAACACCTTAACGCTTGCACCAACTAGATCACGGTGCAACAATGCGGGAGTAGCTAAGAGCTGCTTATGCAATGCCCGCCGCTCTTTCGTGCGAATCCTATATCGATGTTTTACTCGCAATAAAACACAACCAACGGTACACTCTCTTTCCAGTATTAGAACATTTTTTGCATTTCATCCCTTCTCATACATCCATTGGTCTACACAACGTTTTTAAAGCCTCCAAAGGATGCCTTGACACTCACCAGAAAGGAGCCTCTACAGTTTGTCAGAAACAGGACAGCGCCCAATGGATTTACTCGGCAAGTCGCTCAACGCTCAAGTTCTAGTCAAGCTGAAGGGTGAGCGTAAACTTCGTGGACGTCTACGTGGTTATGACCAACATCTTAACCTAGTCCTCGAGCAAGCTGAAGACCTCTCCGATGGCGAGCCTCAAGAACTAGGCACAGTAATACTCCGCGGCGATAACGTCATCCTCCTTTCGCCCTCAATAAAAACTCCAACAAGGAAGCCAAAAAGGAAAGGGAGGTAGCCGGCATGACTAAAGGGACTCCTTCGAAAGGCAAGCACAATAAGAAAACTCACATCCGCTGCCGCCGCTGCGGACGCCGGTCTTACCATGTCCGCAAGAAGAAATGCGCTGCATGCGGCTTCGGGAAAACCGCAAGGATAACTAGGTACAGATGGCAAACAAAAACCGTTAACCGCACCCGCCTCGTATAACCCCCAAAAACAATTCTAATTGGCCAGTAGATCAGCGGTAGTAAATTTCCTAAGAGCTGTACAGCTAGGGATTTGATAGCCAGAATATTTTTCGCCAAAATTCTTTTAACCACAGATGACAATGTCGGACTTGAACGGGCCGGTAGATCAGTGGTAGATCGCCGCCTTGGCACGCACTCAGCTGACTGTTGAGTGTCCCAATATGGCGGAGGTGGCGGGTTCAAATCCCGTCCGGTCCACCATTTCTTTTCCCTCCATTTGAAACAGAAAAAACATTAATAGCCTATCCTCCTATGCGATGGGTATTGCGTCCACTGAGGGCTCATCATGTCAGTAGTCTACTATTGGAAAACATCTGAAGGACTTACCTACCTCTTCATACTTCTAGGGTTGTGTGGGCTTGTCCAGGTCCTGCTCTCGTACTCGGCTGCAAATATCCTTCACATCGCTTCACCAATTGTACTAATCCTAGTGC
>CBDVBC010000328.1:0-2913 GCA_965372125.1 Candidatus Hermodarchaeota archaeon
CGTGTATTCCAACTCCCTCTCATCGGCGACTTGTCGCTGCCCCGCATTATATTGGGTTAAACTTAGGTCTTCAAGAAATACTGAATCTTGAACATGATCTACATGGATGACTGTAGGATGTTGAGCTATAATACCTCCCGCTCCCAGTAATACTATTGATAGAAAAATAACCCCAATCTTAAGGTAATCTCGTGATGGTCTCTCTCCTGGCATATCATTAGTTCTCCTTCAAATTTAATATAACAAATCTTCTGCCCATTATTGAAGTTAAAGGAATAAAAACTTCTTGAAAGAAGTAATCATTGTCACCTAACCACACTTCATCATCCTTCATCACCTTTCGTTTCCTTTAAAACGCGAATAATGATATCCTCAGTCAGTCGGATAGCGAGAAGGGCATCGTACCTCTCTCTTTCATGAGGGCTATGTTCTATTGATTACGCTTGTTTAGATGCTTCCGAAGGATTACGGGAGCATCCTTAGCTTCAGGGTGGACTAGCGCGTAATAGCCCCGGTCACTACGTTGTAAATCTCCCACCCACGATCCCAACCCCACCACGCGTCTAGGTAGATCCCGCACAGGGATGTCGAAGTGACCCGTAATCATCCAATCCTTCTCCCCCAGCGCAGGCAACCACCCCGTATTGTCCGACTCTAGTCGTGCCCGTAACCGACGAAGGGCTTCGGCTGACCGACCATAAGCACTAGCCATACGTTCGTAGCCTGTACAATGTCCATGGTGGACGAGTACCCGAAAGGTCTGACAGAAAAGCCACGCATATTCCGTCACAACGAACTCGTGAGCGGAGGGTTGAACCTTTAGGCTGCTGTCATGGTTGCCCAACAGAAATACACAACGACCTGCTAAATCCTGCTCCCGCAAAGCCTGAAAGAACCGATTATACTCTGTTTGAAGTTCTTGGGTTCCGCCAAACTCGTGGGCATACGCCAACTCTAGTGTATCCCCAGCAAAGTAGAAAGCGAAGACCCGATACTTTCTATCAAGGGATTTTAGGCATTCAACGGCGGTCTTCCATCGTGACTGTGGGTGACCCACATGGAGGTCACCAAGCACAACCTCAACCTCTACTCCCGTTTCCACCATCCATCACCTCCAACCAGTAGATTGCTTCATCCAGATTATCAGGAGCTGTATCTTGGACAGCAGGTAGAACTGGCATAAGATATCTAACACGCCCTGCTAAGTCCAGCATCTTCAGTCTCTCATGCGTTTCCCGGAGATGTTGGGGTAGTCGTTCAAAGAGCGGCTCAATCAAGCCTTGCCCCCCTCGTCGTTCCGCTAGCAACAACTTGCCACCAACTCTCAGCGTTTCGACAGCAACCATAGGCGCCTGAAAAGAAGTGACTGCCAGTGCTGCGGCGAGCAGCTCAAACGCCTCCACAGGATATGGTCCCACCGTATCCTCAAAGAAGAGCCCATCACAATGTTGAGATGTTGTGACCCTCTTCTCTACAGGAATCTGAGCCTTAAGCAAGGGCTCGTCTGTTGTGGCGGTACGCAGCTCCCACGCAACGGGTGTCCAAAAGCGGTGCACATCCACTAACGCCACAGTGACTAGACCGAGCTGTCGTCTTGCCTTAGGGGAGAAGTGAATTTGCCCAACTAGTCGATTCGCTGAATAACACTGCTCCAATGCTTCTGGCGTGGACTCGACCACTATGTTTTCCTGTCCTACTGCAACAACTCGATAGACTCGCTGACCTAAGGCGAGGAGGCTGCCAGGAATGCCGACCCGTGCCACATCTCGTGGATCAAGGTAACCCACCAGCTGCCCCTCCGAAGTTACAACAGTAAATCGGCGCGACATCTGTCGAATCCCTTGTCGGTACACTATTTCGTCGAGTTCTGGTCCAGCAATATAGTGTGTTGCTTTGTAAGCAAGACACCCCCTTACCCGGAGCTGTAGCACAACCCGCTGCGTCAAGGACCCGAACCAGGTTTCCAGTAATCTCCGTTCGGTAATACCCAGAGTGAGTGCGATAGCTACAGCCTGCTCCACATCCTGGGTAGCAGGCTCTGGTAGCTCTAGTGGCGGTGGTCCCTGCTGGTACATCGTGTGTATCTGCTCGGGGTAGTCCAGCAGGTCCCGCTGCACGGAATCGTCTCCGTCAAGAAGGTGATAGACAAAACCCTCATCGCTGGGATCGCGCGCAACACGCCCTAGTGCTTGGAAGAATTCTGCGCGCCGCGGTGATAACCCCACCAGAATGAGAACCCGCAATCCTGGGATGTCGAGGCTGCGGGAGGCGATGCTGGTAAAACAGATACCCCGCAACCGCTTCTCCTTGAGGAGCCGCAATATCCTCTGATTCTGTCTTTTCGGGATACTCCCAGTAATCACCTTAACGCGGCGTCGGTCAAGGTGTAGCCGCTGAGAAAGCCGCTCCAAGCCCTGCTTGTTCTCCCAGAACACACCAAACAAAGGCGTCTTAGGTGACCCCGTTGATAGCAGGTCCTCCAGCAGAATCTCTAAAGCATCTTGGTTTCTCTTTACTCTGCGCGGTCGAACCCACACATGGATCTTACCCCTTCGCCCCCTTCCCTGAATTACCGATCCTTGCTCCAACAAGGCATCTGCTACTTCCCCCCCATTCGGTATAGTTGCAGAAGTGGCGATGGTCTGGAAGTGTCGGCGGCAGAGCCTATGCGCCTTCTCCCGAAGAACTATCAACAGGAGCCGCAGCCTCACCAACGCCCGCACATCCAGTGCGTCCACCTCCTCCAACACAAGGGCCTGGGTGGTCAGTAGCTTCAGCGCCCACTTCTCATGTTCGCTCCCCTCCTTCCCCATTACATAGTTTCGAACTAGGGTCTTTAGAAACATGTCTGGAGTCATTAGGATGAAGTCTGCCTTTTCACACCCGCGCCGTATTGCTCTCCGCTGATTCTTT
>CBDVBC010000329.1:0-2904 GCA_965372125.1 Candidatus Hermodarchaeota archaeon
GGCTCTTCAGGTCTGGTGCAGCCATTGGAAGAACCAACGCGAAAAAGCGAATTGAAAGAATCCTTGAGAAACCAGGCTATCGGAGTAACTGAGGGGACACCAATCTTCAAGTTAGTTCTTGCCGGCGAGGGAGGAGTAGGTAAAACCTCTATAGTTAATCATTATCTGTGCGGGATTCATAACGAGCCACCCATGACGGTGGGCTCTGAATTCGCCTACCAAGAAGTAGAGTTAGAAAAACAGAAGATAGGACTAAGCCTATGGGACTTTGGTGGCGAAATACAATTCCGCGAACTCATCCCAATCTTTTGCCTGGGCGCTCATGGAGCAATTGTCGTGTTCGACTTGAGCCGCTATTCCACTTTTCGGCACATTATTCCCTGGCTAGACCTCATAAAGAGTAGTGAAGAGAACATACCGATAATTCTTGTCGGTTCAAAGAGCGATCTTGATTGTGGGGGTCCCTCGGAGGAGGAGGTTCAGGAGCTCTGCGAGAAATACAAGATCAGCGAGTACATCACAGTTTCATCTCTCACCGGGGAAAACATCAGCAAGCTCTTTAGGCGTATTTCAGAACTCTTGCTCGAGTCCGTCAAAGAGGGAGGAATTGCTCCAGCCCATTCACTCAAGATGATCAATTCCGAGTCTGAAAACGACCCCACCTGCGATGCTGAATGAGCATCAGGCTTTACTTCAAACCGCTTTTCTTTAATGGCAAGGCTTTTTACCCTAAATCTACGAAGAGCCATACAAAACCGAAAGATGGTAAAAATGTTTGAGGGCAAGCGCGTTTGTGTTGTAATCCCTGCCTATAACGAGGCGGACGCTATTGGCGAAACCGTCAAGGATTTCTTAGTTCCTGAAGTGGACGAACTCATCGTCATTGACAACAACTCAACTGACGACACCGCCCAGATTGCCCGCAAGGCAGGAGCCAAGGTGGTCCACGAACCTATACAGGGCTATGGTGCTGCGATTCGTAGGGGGCTCCGTGAAGCCCTTGAAGGACGAAACCATTTCATCGTAATCACGGAGGCAGATGCTTCCTTTCGGGGAGTGGATGTGGGGAAGCTGCTGGAGAATTGCCGAGGCCGCCATTTTGTTGTGGGCACACGTACTGCCACTCCCTATCTAGGTGAAGGAGCAAACATGGGGCTCTTCCTAATTGTAGGGAACATGGCTGTGGCGAAGCTTCTTGGGCTACTCAATGGATATCCTCCCCTAACTGATGTGGGTTGTACGCTTCGTGTCATCAGACGCCCCATGCTAGAAGCGGTCCTTCCCGAGCTGGAGGCGGATGGAGCTGCCCTTTCACCTGAGATGATCGTACGGGTACTCCGACGTGGTGGACGGATAAAGGAGATTCCAGTGCATTACCTGCCACGCATCGGTACAGCTAAGATTACCACTTCTCGAAGGAAGGCTTTCAGGAATGGTCTTGAAATGATCCAGGTGATTCTTGGAACGCCAGGGAAAATACTGGTCGGTCCTTTTCTCCGCCTTTTCAAGTAGAGGAAGAATCATTGCTCGTGTTTATCGTAGTAGCGTAGCATCTGCTCGGCGAAGGCAATGTCCTCAGAGAAGGTGACATTCAGGTAGGTACCTCCCAGGAAATAGCCATGGACAGCGTGCCCCATCTTGGTAAGGGTGTTTAGTGTATCGGTGATCTCGATTTCCTTCTTGGCGGATTTAGGTGTTTGTCGGATAGCGTCAAAGACTGTTTCGTCAAAGATGTAGGAGCCGCACCCGAGAATCTTGTTAGTTATAACGGCGGGTTTCTCCACGAGATGTCGAATGCGATGGGTCTCCATGTCGATATCTACTGAGTAATTCCGGCGGATCAGCTCTTCCTTATCCACCAGCATTAATCCTATAGAAGCATTACAGCTGGTTTGGTCAAAGCTTTGGATGAAGCCTGTATGGTTTGAACCCAGGTAGAGTTCATCCCCTAGGTAGACTGCGAAGGGTGGCTTTACTATGCCTTCTGTTAAGCCTACGGCATGACCAATCCCCTCAGGATGTGGTTGCCCTACATACTCGATGGCTAGTCCGAACTCGGAGCCGTCACCAAAGTGGTCCCTTACCACATTCGATTCGGGGTTCACGATGATGATTATCTTTGTAAGGCCTGCTTTTTTGCAGCGATCCAGCACGTAGGCGAGAATGGGTCGCCCCAGCACCTGAATCATCGGTTTTGGGACTCTCTCTGAGTAGGGCTTAATTCTTTTACCAGCACCAGCCGCTGGGATCACTGCATATCGGGGTGGCATTGCAAAGAGCAAAACGCCTTTGACTGCTTAAAAGCCTTGCCGGTTTCCCCCACCTAGAGTTTTCGCAATGGGGCGAGGATTTTTAGCCTAGCGGATAGCAGAGATGCTTTCACTCGAAAACTATGGTAATTGAGGGACTCAAAGCCATGCGTTCGCGAACCTACTATGTCATCGCTGTTGTCAGCCTTATCCTCATCGTTGTCTGGTTACACATTGCTCTACTACCAGAGGGTGGCCTCTTCGCCATCCTCAACGTGCTGTCAACTGTGAACTTGTTCTGGTTGCTACCAGCCTTTGGGCTCTTTGGCATAGCCTACATCCTCAGGGCGGTCCGCTGGTGGCAACTACTCAGACCTTTTAAAACGGGAGGCAACCCCGCCAGCCTCTTCCCTATAATTGTGGGCGGGATTTTCCTTACATATGTGGTACCTCTCCGTGCAGGTGATATAGCTACTCCCTATTGGCTCCGAGAGAAGCGAGGAACCCGTTTTACCGCTGGGCTCTCTTCGGTGCTTCTCGCTAGGATTCTCGACTTTGCCAGCCTTACACTCATTGTAGTGCTCTTTTCAGTTCTCATCTTCGGTTCGGTAGCTGATGTGATGCGATATGTCATCGTAGGCGGAATCATTGGTGC
>CBDVBC010000330.1:0-2904 GCA_965372125.1 Candidatus Hermodarchaeota archaeon
ACCAAGGGAGGATGATTTGAATGGGATTCATATTTCCACTGATAAAAATGGCTGCTAAAATCGGTGTAGTGGTTTTTGGCACATTCTTCCTCCAGATGATTAGTCTAATCATCCTTAGCTTCGTACCACTAACCCCAGAAATTCAGGGGTTGGCTCTGTTAATGGCTACCCTCTGCTACGCGGTAGCCCTTCTCGTACTAGTCTTCGGACGAAGCGTGCGTGGCATGAAGTGGCCGATCCTCATAGGATTTGGATTCATCTCCCTCACTCTCTTGGCAGGTATTCTGTTGTTAATCCTGTCCCTTGTTGTGGCCAACCCCACTCTACGACTACTAGTGATTGGAGACCTCCTCGTCGCCCTCCTCGTGCTGTTATTCGCGAATCGTCAATGGCTCCGTAGCCTTGACCTCGTCGATCGTCACCTCCTTGTAGCCGCGGTGGAGGTCCACCCTGAACCTGCCCCAGCCGCCCAACCATCCGTCACTACTCCCAATAGGCTTAGGTTTCAAAGAGTCCTAGCCAACCTTGCTACTACAAAGGTGCCTGTTGGTCTCCGGTTCCAATTCCTTCCAGGCGGACACGCCAGACTTTTTCTTTTCACTTGGGCCGACAACGAGGAGCTTCTCTTGCAGCGCCAGAATAGGCTTCACCAATTTCTAGCTGTCCACTTGCCTAGTGTAACTCTTAGTCCCTGTCAGCTCCCTTCCTTTCCTCTTCCATTAACAACACCAGCCTCAGTTGTTTATCTGTCAGGTCCTCCCAGTGACAAAGCCGATTGTTTTGCTGCTCTTCAGAAAGCATTGCGCTCTAGGAAATTCTCTCCTTCGGAAGGTCTTAATGCGCCTGCCTTCCTCTTTCAGGTATTTGCAGCACCGGGTAAATTGAAGGGAATCGATTTCTGGGTTGCTCGTCGCCGCCTAGAAGGTCAGGCTAACAAGGCTCAGAGGCTACTAGCGGCTGCGACTCTCCTAACCAAGGGCATCCCTCCACCTCCTGACCTAGCAGCTCTCCTCTCTAATCCGGCAGCATTAGCTAAAGCGCATCACGTGCTCCGTCAGTTCAAGCGGCTCAACGCCCACTTGCTCCTTTGTACCCAGGCTGCACTAGTTTGTTATCACCCTGCTGGCTTGGAAGCCTCTAAAGCAACTGTTCAGTCCCTGGCAAAAAGAGTAGTCAGCACCCTCCAACCTGCTCTACCTACCCCTGCAGTCGAATACAAGTTTCCCCGGTTTGGAGCACGGCAGCTTCGCCGGCTTCTTCGCTGCACACCCGTAGGCCCGCCGACTTACCTCTTACTAGAGGAAGCCGCCGCCTACTTTGGAATATAGCACCAAAGAACAGCATTGTAATGATAGAAAGAAAAAGAAGCCGAGCGAGGACGCAAACTCGCCCTCAATTGACTTGAAGAGTAAAGGTGTCCTCTCTCCTATTGTTTCACGGAGGGGGGGTTACAGTCAATCTGCCGCGCCAGCCGCAACGTGGGCACCTGAATGGAGCAATCCACCGTTGCCGGCGCCAGCGTCGACGCCGAGCTGGACCAATTCGATCCAATGGAGCACCGCAGTGTTTGCAGGGTTGAGGCATAACATCACCTCGATTAAGATACTAATTCCCCTTCAGTGTCTAACGTTTAAAATGTTGTGGGGTTACAAGCTGGAAATCAGTCTTCAAAGGCAGAGTATAGCCTAGCAGGACGACCATATAGGTAGGCACCCAAGCCAAATACATTCCAAGCATCTTTCTCCTTTGAACCCTCAAGACTTAGGAAAGGGATATACATAATGCTGAGCTAGTGGTAGTTGTGTTTCATCATGGAAATTGTGACTACGAAGGATGCGTGGATTAGCGAGTTTCGGAAGGACCGAAACTATGGTGACGGTGGCGGGTACAAGTTGAATGGACAACCTGGTCCTCCGATGATGTTCTTGGGTTTCGGTGGAAGGGATGAGAAGATTGTACTACTCGGCTTTGATTTCTCAGGCGTCAGCGCTTCAATGGTTTCCAGGGCGGTTCTCCGTGTTTGCTGCCCTTACGCAGGAGCCCACAAATCCTGCGAGGTGGATGCTAAGCCAATCCTGGAGCCCTAGGAGGAACTTGCAGTAACCTGGGACAATCAGCCCAAGCTAGGCAAACGAGTTTCCACAACAACATTAGTAGGCTCCCACAAGACCGACAAGTGGTATGAGTGGATAGTCACAGAGATTGTCAACGACATACTCAAGGGCAAAACCCACGGAATTGCACTAGACCCGCAAGGTGACCATGGCGTGGACCGAGACATCGCCTGCCGAGAAAGCGACGACGGGAAAGAGGCAAGACTTGTCATCACAATCTAACCCGTAAGAGAATGCATGCCAATCTGCATTTTATACCAGAAGGAGAAAGAAGTGCCAATCTGCATTTTATGCCAAAAGGAGAAAGAAGTGAAAATAGACTCGACCTCAGGCGTGAGTGCACTTGACAGTTATAGGAGTACTAGCCCTTGGCACCGATGCACTGTGTGTAAAGTGGTGTATTGCCCACTATGTGCTGGACGCCGGTTAATGCAATCAATCCGTTCACCCAAAATCTGGTACTGTTCCCGTTGTGGTAACGATACCGAGGAGTTAAAGTAGCTAGCGATACTCATACTGTTTCAAGTATTTTGACAAACTAGTATTTTGGCGACCCTTAACCCGAGAAGAGTTCAGGCTAGCCTTCGACTTGACAAATGTCATTTAGAGTGGAATATTAGGGTTGTTTTTCACTAGGAGGTGGTGCCCATAGGCTCTCATAAATCCGTTTGAGATTTTTCCATAGTTCTTCTGGTGCCTGTTTCATGAATTCTTCGAGAATCTCGCAGGAAAAGTTTGCGCAGTGGGCGCAGGTTTTTACTTCCCTTTGGCTGGCGCAGGCACGGACTTT
>CBDVBC010000331.1:0-2891 GCA_965372125.1 Candidatus Hermodarchaeota archaeon
TTTTCTTTTTGATGGCAATTTAGTTTCATCTCGTATTATCCTATGCAAGTCGCTTTCCTGAGATTGGACTATTCGACGAGCAGTTTCAAATGAGCATACAAAAGCACCTTTCATAAACTTTGCGTTGAGAACGTTTTCTTATCTTCTTTCAGTCTATTGTTCTACCCGACTCTGCGAGTGGATGTCCTAGACATTCCAGCCGGAAGGCCTTGTACCACCCGAATGGCGCTATGTGGACGGTAAAATCTAGTTTTCGGAGTTCTTCAGCGAGAGCTTGTAACATGCGCACTGCGTATCTAGGTTTGGCTAGTTTTCGTGCAAAGATGTGCGCGTGTGGATAAACTACAATTTCTTTTGTTTTTACCCGCTCCGCGACTAACTGAAGTTCTGACGCTGCTTTCCCAGCTATTGTGGACAGTCTGCCTTCATCGGAGGCTTCGACGGCACAGAAGGCAGTTAAACAATTCTTAAATTCTTTCCAAATGCCTTCTTCTGCGTCATCACATATACTGATTTTCACTGGCTCCGTAGCCTTGTAGGCAATGTTTCCGTGAAAGATGAGTAGGCGCATTATTATTCATCTCTAATAAAATTAGGTTTTGATTTCTTCTCTGGTTTTTTGGAGAAGCTTCAAGCCTTGCTGAGCGAGTTCTTCTGCCCGGGCATGAGTCTTTGCCTCGGCAAACACTCGGAATTTAGGTTCGGTTCCTGAGGGTCGAAGGAGAACCCAGCCATCTGAGTACCGGATTTTCAACCCATCTAGTGTGTCACACTCGATGTCTGAAGCTACTTGTTCGATCAATCTCTCTAAAAGAGGTGCCTTTTCAGCATCAGTGCAGGGCAAACCTGTTTTCACCTGTGAATATGAAGGGAAACGTTTGTCTAACTCGTTTAACGATGTTTCTTCTTGGGCTAGAAAGTCCAAGATAATTAATGCAGTGAGCAGTCCCTCGCGGGCCCAAGACCAGCCTCTGAAGATAACCCCCCCGTTCTCTTCTCCTCCGATTTGGGCATCTACTTCCTTCATTTTAGCGACAATATTTGGCTCACCGACCTTTGTCTGCACTACTTCCGCGTTTATAGCTTCAGCTACATCTCGAACTACATCGCTAGTTGCGACTGTGGTGACTATTTTCTTAAGCCGGTCAGGGCAATCGCGTAGCCAATAGTAGGCGGCAAGGGCAAAGCTGCGATCTCCCATTATAAAACGCCCCTTATGATCAATGAAAATTATACGGTCCGCATCGCCATCCCAGGCCATACCCAAGTCTGCTCCGGCCTTCACTACATGTTCTTTAAGTTTGGTAAGGTTCTGCTCCTTAGGTTCTGGATGTCGTCCCTGAAAGAGTCCATCCGGGATACAAAATTGAGCCTCCACCCGGCAGCCAGCCTGTTCCAATAGCTGGGGAATCAATATTGATGCAGCTCCTCCACCACAGTCCGCTGCAACGAACAATTTCTGTTGCCTGATTTTACTACAATCTACCTGCTGAAGCAATTCTTGGGTGTAGAGGGAACGGAAATCCTCTGTGGGTCGAGGTTGTCCGAAGAGTTTCCAGGATACGCGGCGATCAGATTCAGGTTGGGTATACAATTGTTCTATTTGACGGTCTGCCTTCGAGGTGTAGGCAGCCCCGTCTTTTCCCCATAGTTTGATGCCGTTGTATTCCGGGGGGTTATGACTCGCGGTCACCATTACACCTGCAGTGCAGTTTAGCCTTGGAGTGGCAAAGGACAACAAGGGTGTAGGAACAAGTCCTAGGTGGTGAACGTTACAGCCTCCAGTCATCAAACCAGCACTAACTGCGTGGTTGAGCATCTCATTCGATGTGCGTGTGTCCCACGCAGCCACGACCGGGCCTTTACCGTTTAGGGATTTTGCTAAAGCTAGGCCTACACCATACGCCAAGGTTGGTGTAAGAGCCTTATTCACTATGGCGCGTATACCGTGCGTTCCAAAAAGACGACCCATGACAGGAACCTCTCAACACCAATATTATCCCAGCTCCCCTTGAAAAAGCGTTGTTCCTGCGTCAAATGCGTGACAATAGTTGTGCAGAAATTCAGGGACTGGCTTCCTAGAATACGTTAAGAGGCCTGCTCCTTGTAGATGTCGAGACAAGCGCTCTAGTGGTTTCTATATGCGTTCCTATTTCCTTTCGGATTGTCTCGATTCGCTCTGATTCAAGGTAAGGCTCCAAAGTCCAAAGTAGCATGTGCGTGTACAGTTCCTTAGGATCAATTATCTCCTCAATGTTTCCGATAACCTTCATACGGAATAAGTACTCATCCTCGTACATCGCAACAATGGTTCGTAGCTTCTGTGCAAGAGACTCGACGTTGGCTACTAACTTACTTAGTTTACGGTCGGGTTTCTCAGTACGTTGCAGCAATTCAGCTGCCCTAAGCTGCAGCCCGCTCACCTGCTCCGTCATTAACCGCATCTTCCGGATTGCTCCCTCGAAATCTGGAGCCAGTGCAAGCAGTTTCGGTAGCAACTTATCCAGCTCACCGAGGTTCTTAACAACCGCTTTGTCAACAATTCCCGCAAATGAAGCGAGTTTCCCAAGATCCTCAAGGTTCTTAAGAAAATTAATTTTGGAAAGCGCTCCAAGGATGACCCGAATGGGCCGAAGAGAGTTACGGTGAGTGCTCTCCCAACGCGACATAGCGTCGTCAAGCCCGCTAGTCACTTCCCGCATGCTGCGGCCAAACTCTCGGATTATTGCTGCCAGATTTCCATCGTCCACGGCGATAGTCTCCGCAAGGTCTTTTTCGGACCGTATATTGAACTGATTCTTATCTGTCATCCTATGCATAACCAATGTAACGCATCAATTTAAACAATCCGCTTCAGGAAACGCAGAAACCATATAAATAAAGTATTCCTA
>CBDVBC010000332.1:0-2883 GCA_965372125.1 Candidatus Hermodarchaeota archaeon
GGATTGACAGAGTGGCGGTTACGTGGTGTTGCTTGGTCAGAAGAGAAGTTATGGCGACGGCTTCTGAATTATTTGGGCTTCATGGTGTTCGGTCGACCCACAAACTTCTGGGTCGTGAATTTCAATTCTTGGATTGAAGAACTTCTCCAATACAAATCTTGTGATGTAATAATATGTGAGCATATCTGGATTGCTCCCCTCGCTAGAAAAATAGCTACGCAGCTTAAGGTGCCATTGATAATTAATTCACACAATTTTTACACAGAAGTTTATTATCGCTTTTTGAAGAATCGTACGCGTAGGTTCGGACCCCTTGGTAATCCGTTATGGGTTCTTGCTTATCGGCTGCTTAATTATGAACGTAAAATATTGAAACAGGCAGATGTGGTTGCCTGTGTCTCCCGAAGAGACAAACGGAAGCTTGTCCAATTGGGCCTCCCGCCAGAACATATTCTAGTAGTACCCAACGGTGTTGATCTAGACACCATTACGTTTTCACGAACCATATCGGAGGAGCTACGCACCCAACTCGGTGTTCCCGCTAATGCGCCAGTTGTACTATTTCTAGGATCCCGTACATTCCAAGCTAATGTTGAAGCAGTTCACGATATTTGCGATAATATCGCGCCAAGAGTGAAAAACGCCTACTTCGTGATCATTGGGAGTGGTTGGCGTCCAGAAAAACGAAAGAACGTCATTATTGTTGGTGAAGTTGATTCAGTATCAGAATATTTACACGCTGCTGATATTCTCATTGCTCCTATACGGTTTGGAGGCGGTACAAAACTAAAAGTATTAGAGTACATGGCAGCATGCAAGCCAATCGTTGGTACACCGCTGGCATTCGAGGGTATCTCCGTAACTCCTGAGGCAGTCATTGTTGAAGAAGATATTAGTCAGTTTCCTCAACGCATAGCTGAACTCATCGAATCGCCCCAGTTAGCTGAAAAGCTAGCAACAGCAGCGCGGACTGTCGTTGAACCTTATGCGTGGCACAGAACTACTCAGGCACTCATTCGCTGGCTGAATGAACATTAGAAATCTTCGTTGGCTTTCCAAACTTGGTGTTATATCCTAGTTTTATTGTATGAACTATTGGAAGAATGACCCTGAACGAATAATAAACTATCCAAACAACTCGATAGATAGAAAAGCAATTAAAAGTGGGAGGATATCTGCTGTTTAACTAGCTCTATCTATCTTATCCTGCTGGTGCAAGTCAAAGGGTAGTATGTGTTGGAGTTCTATGTCGAGCGCTCGGGTATTGGTCATAGGATTGGATGGTGCTACCTTCGATGTACTTAATCCTTGGCTTGATAAGGGCTATTTGCCCTGCCTCCAAGAGCTCATTAAATCTGGTGTTTCAGGCACTCTCCAATCGACCGTTCTTCCCGGCACCCCTATTGCATGGTCATCATTTGCCACTGGTAAAAACCCGGGAAAACATCGAATCTTCGAATTTATGCAACGATTGCCAGGCACATACAATATGATTCCAACGACTGCTAGCGACCGAGAAGGTCCTGACTTATGGACCATAATTAGTGAATATGGAAAAGATGTGGGTGTTCTAAACGTCCCGTATACTTACCCTGTTAGCCCCGTAAGGGGTTTCATGGTTAGCGGTATGATGACTCCGCATAGTAAGTGTGAATACACTTTTCCCTCAGAGCTGGCACAAGAATTGGATGAACATCTGGGTAAATACCAGATTCACCCTAAGGAAGTATATAATGACCTGAATATAGCAGGTTTTCTAAAGGATTTGTACCTGATTACGCAGCACCGCACACAGGCAGCGCTATACCTTATGAAACATAAACCCTGGGACTTCTTCATGGTCGTTCTCAATGGGACCGACCGTATCACCCATAGCTTCTTTAAATTTTTAGACCCTTCTCACCCTTTCTATTCACAGGAGAAAGCAAGAATATGGGAACCACATGCTAGAGCATATTTTACTGAAGTGGACAACTGCTGTGCCCAATTACTCGAAGCGGCTGGGAAGAATATCCTCATTATGGTGGTCTCCGATCATGGAATGCGCCCGCTTTCAGGATATGTGCATCTCAATAATTATCTGCTCGCACGAGGTCTGCTACAGCTGAAACGGCGCTGGCTAACACGATTAAAGACGCTTCTCTTCAGAGTCGGTTTCACACCGGAGAACCTTTACCGCTTGCTCCTTCGGCTTAGACTCCAGAAACTTCGAAAAGGAGTAGATAAAGTCAAAGTACGACGTCTTATGGAGCGATTTGCCCTTTCCTTCAAGGATGTTGATTGGTCTCGAACCAAAGCATACCAGTTCATTGGCGGACATCTTTACATCAATCTAAAAAACCGTGAACCCCAAGGAATCATATCATCCAAAGACGAATATGATTATTTGCGGAGAAAGCTCGTTGAGGAACTCGAACAGTTAAAGAGCCCAATGACTGGAGAGCGCCTTATAGGGCAAATTTGGCTTCGTGAAGAAGTCTACCACGGGGAATATCTCGAAGAGGCGCCTGACATTCTCTTCCTTCCTGCTGAGCCTTACAGCCGCTTTACTGAATACGAGTTTGTCTCTAATCAGTTGGTTAGTCTTCCTCCGGGTATATCGGGGGATCATTCTATGAACGGAATTTTCTTTCTCTCAGGTCCAGGGATTAAGCAGGGTGCAAAATTCACTGGTGCACGAATTATCGACTGTGCACCAACTATTCTCTACGCGATGGGGTTTGGAATCCCTTCAGATATGGATGGTCATGTCTTAACTGAAGTTTTTAACCCTGAGCTTCTTGCAAGGAGGCCCCCTGAAATCGTATCTGCATTTCAGGCTTCTCGTCCACAGAGCATGAAGCTATCGAAAGAGGAGGAAGAAAAAATCAAGGCACGCCTCAG
>CBDVBC010000333.1:0-2882 GCA_965372125.1 Candidatus Hermodarchaeota archaeon
TCCCAATCTCTGAGATAGCGGAAGCCACAGAGCACCCCGAGAAAGTCGTGGGCATGCACTTCTTCAGTCCAGTCGTGCGCATGGACATAGTGGAGATCATCAAGGGCGACAAGACCACAGATGATGTGGCTCGGCTCATCTTCGACCTCACCCAGAAAATCGGGAAAGAGCCGGTCATATGTAATAAGGACATCCCCGGGTTCATCGCCAACGGCATCATGATGTTCCCCCTCAACTTCGTGGGACAGCTGATTGACACGGACAAGTTCAAGATAGAGGAAATCGACTCCGCCATGCACTTCAATATAGGAATGCGGATGGCAGTGTTCGGTTTAATAGACTTTGTCGGCATCGACGTAACCTACAACATACTAAAGTTCATGGCGACCCGCATCAAGGGAATGACCTTAGCAAAGTGTCTTGAGGACAGAGTGCAACGAGGTGACCTCGGGGTGAAGACAGGTAAAGGCTTCTATGAGTACCCCACGGGGCGCTGGGCGGTTCCCCCCTCCTGGTCGCCAAGCCTCGCCGTTAAATTCGATCCCCAATTCGTGACAAGCGTAGCCATCAACCGGGCTGCTGCGCTAATCGCTGATGAAGTTGCGTCTCCAGCCGATATTGACAAGACCCTCAAGCTGGGCTTCAACCTGCCACTAGGCATGTTGGAAATCGCCGATTCACTGGGCATCGACACTATCGTTGAGAAGCTCGAACACATCGCTAAGGAATACGACCAATTCTACTCCCCCCACTCCTATCTCCGGAAGATGGTCAAGGAGGGCAAGCTTGGCCGCAAATCTGGCGAAGGCTTCTTCAGGTATTAACAATGCTAAAAGATATCCTTGGAATCCTGTTCGATTTCGGAGGAACACTCAACGATTATACTCCTCTGTGCACTTTTGTCTGGTCAAAGATTGCGAAACAGCTTGGCGTCGAGATATCCCCAGATGACCCGCGGATTCGAGAGGGAATACGACAGCAACAGGCTGCCCGGGTCGAGTTGGGGATTCCTGAGTCAAGGATAACGAGAGAAGAGTTCCACTCTTTGAATTGTCATGTCCTAGATGCTATATGCATTGATTATAGACGAGTTCGTCAAGGGAGGTTGATGAAGGTTATTGAGAAAGAATTTGATGGGAGTTTTCAATCAGAGCAGATTTTCAGTTGTACTCTGGCACCCGAGAAACCCTTGAAAGGTTACATTCAACGGGTCTCAGGATTGGCCTGCTATCCAATTGCCCCGCAAGGCTAGGCACTCCTAGGAGAACGGTGATGAAAAAACTTGGGATCCTCGAGTTCTTCGACGCTATTATACTCTCAGGTGAAGTCGGGGTCGCCAAGCCAGAAAAGAAGGTTTTCGAGATTGCCCTCAAAGAACTCGGCATCAAAGACGCCCAGAAGGTGATGCACGTGGGCGACTGCCCCTTCGCAGATGTGCAGGGGGCACAAAACGCCGGATTAATCCCAGTGCTCTTCGACCCGTTAGACCTCCACTCAGTTGAAGATGTTATAACGCTCAGGAAATTGTCAGACATCCTTGGCTATCTACATTATAAGATTAGTTAGGGTACACTACGGTGGATTACAAGCCTGCTGGTGTTTTCTTACCTGAATGCAAAGGCGGAAGTATGTTGGTTCTTAGCTGCAAAGTTCTGCGTGGGAATTAGCTACCGGAAGGCGTAATAGAAGAGTGCGCTCGGCACGAGGAAGAACGCGTGTCCCGGTATGTTATAGATTGGTGGTAAAAGACCACCCATCGACGTGAGGCTAGTGTAAGCTATGCCAACTGTAATCAGGATCATAGCTATCGGAAGGGCGAGAGCCTTTCTGAACTTTGGGTGATCCCGATTTATTGTCCTCAGTGTTCGAGCAAAGCAATAAGCAGCAAACAGCATCAAGACTGCGGGGACCAGAAATAGCCCAAGCATGGACCATAGGTTCATGCTGTAGCCGATCATGTCAAGGTGACTAAGATAGAATACAGTGTCATTTGGCAGAGTGAGGATGATTCCGATTAGACAGATGGCAATAAATGGGGCTAGGACGCGAATTCTAGTTACATAATAGTCGCCTTTCAATAGGTTAATCCCGGAGAGAGCTCCGCAAGTTGATGCAGAAAGAGCGCCTATAGCCGATATGTCGCGCAAGATATCGAAATAAGGAAAGTAAGCAATCGGTAATGCCTGGATTAGTCCCTCGAAAAGCAGGTAGCCAGAGAAAAAGATCATAGCTAGTGCGACAATCCGATGCAGTAGATTCCCCGGGTCCTTCCTCAGAACTATTAGAGCAACGAGAAGCAGGAGTATAGTATCAACTAAGAAAATCATTCCAATAATGAACATAGATGCAGTCATGGTTCCCAACATTACTACTATTGGGGCTTCATAAAGATGTTTTGAGTTGAACCAACTATGACCCGCTTCAGGCCCGCTTCACTAATCTTTTTAATGAGGTCCTACTAGTCTGGCGGGAGGATTCCATTATGCCAACGATAATTGATGTGCTACTACAGTTTTTCGAACACGAGGCCAATCAAGCTCGCGCAGTACTCAAAGCTATGAAAGGTACAGATATGGAGTTCAAACCGAAGGAGGGGATGCGAACTCTGCTGGAACTAGCCAATCATCTAGCGCAAATTCCCCTCCTTGATCCTGCGATGTACGCACGTGAAATCGCTGATTTGGAGCAAGCTAGGTCACGGGAGAAAGAATTGTACCGAGAAGACCTCGATGGTATCTTGGCAGTTCTTGATGAGGGCGTCCAAGCCGTAAAACAACGCTTCGGGAGTATGACTGAAAAGGAGTTCTTCGCAAAAACCCTCAAACCCTTCTATCAAAAGGGACCTGCGAAAAACTGGGCCTATTACATACCTGAATTCATCA
>CBDVBC010000334.1:0-2875 GCA_965372125.1 Candidatus Hermodarchaeota archaeon
CAGATAACTTTGACAAACGTTTATTGACATAAAACACCTTTTCGCCTCGGAAGATGATGATGCCAAACGGCGACTTGTCCGCCAACAGCTGAAACAATGCAGACTTGATAGATGAAGACGATAAACCATCTTTCGCAGCTGGAACCATAAACACACAACCCAAATCCATAATCACTAGCGTCTAACCCGAATCTCCTGCCTTAAACACTCAAAGACGCTACCACTCTATAATCCCTTCTCACACTAATAATCTCTTTCCAGTGAACCAGCTCGCAAGGGAAACAGCAGATAAGAACCCTAAAACCAGTTAGTCACCCAAGCCTGATGACTGAAATCCAGAATTCTTAAATAAGAGGCTTCCAGCGAGGACAAACATCCCGCTCAGGGAACCACTCCCCATGCCACGAGGGGAGGGAAACAACCACCTACAACCTATTAGGTGTACAACCAGCACCAGACGTGAACAACATTGAGCAAAATCGAAATCACCTCGAAGGAAGGCCGGGTCATTCACCCACCCAAATCCTTCGCCAAACACGCTTACATCAAAAACCCAGAAGAGCTCCAGAAACTCTACAAAGAGTCCATCAGGGACCCACCCGCCTTCTGGGCAAAACAAGCAGAACAACTCGACTGGTTCCAGAAATGGACAGGACCCATCCACACCTGGGACCCCAAAGAAGCCCGCCACACCTGGTTTAAGGGCGGTAAACTAAACGCCAGCCACAACTGCCTAGACCGCCACATCAAAACTAAACGCAAAGACAAGATCGCCATCATCTGGGAAGGCAACGACCCCAAAGAGAGCAAGACATTCACCTACCAGCAACTCTACGACGAGGTCAACAAATTCGCCAACGTACTCAAAAAATTCGGCTACCAGAAAGGCGACCGAATGGCCATCTACATGCCCATGATCCCCGAACTAGCCATCGCAGTACTCGCCTGCGCCCGCCTAGGCATAATCCACTCCGTCGTCTTCGGAGGCTTCAGCGCCGACTCCCTCAAGGACCGGATACTAGACAGCGACTGCACCGGCGTCATAACAAGCGACGGAAGCTACCGAGGAACCAAAACCATCCCACTAAAAGTCAACGCCGACAAAGCCCTCAAAAGCTGTCCCAACGTTCGCCACTGCATCGTCGTAAAACGCACCGGAATCGAAGTAGACTGGACAGCCAAAAGAGACAGCTGGTGGCACGAAGAAGTAGAAGCACCAGACGTCCAAGGCAAATGCGAACCCGAACACCTAGATAGCTGTGATCTTTTGTTCCTTTTGTATACCAGTGGCACAACTAGCAAACCGAAAGGCGTCGCCCACGCAGTAGGCGGCTACATGACCTACGTCATGACCACCTTCAAGTACATCTTCGACTACCACGAAGAAGACATCTTCTTCTGCACAGCAGACATCGGCTGGATCACCGGACACTCATACATCGTCTACGGACCCCTCGCAGCAGGCGCAACAACAGTCATGTTCGAAGGAATCCCCACCTACCCCGAAGCCGACCGCTTCTGGGCAATAGTAGAAAAATACAAGATCAACCAGTTCTACACCGCGCCCACAGCAATCCGTGCCCTAATGCGCTACGGCGACGAGTGGGTCACCCGGCACGACCTTAGTAGCCTGAAACTACTAGGAACAGTGGGAGAACCAATAAACCCTGCTGCTTGGCTTTGGTACCACAAAGTCGTCGGTCAAAACCGCTGCCCGATAGTAGATAACAACTAGACACATCGTCTAGTTGGCTAATCCTACTGGCAGACGGAGACCGGCGGCGTCATCATTACGCCAATTCCTGGTGCTGTTCCTCTCAAGCCTGGTTCATGTACGTTGCCTTTCCTTGGTATCGAGGCGATGATTGTTGATGAGACTGGCCAGGAGGTAGGTGCTAATGAGGGTGGCTACCTTGTCATCAAGAAGCCGTGGCCTGGAATGATGATGACTGTCTACGGTGACCATCAGCGCTTCATCGACACCTACTGGAAGACCTTCCCACCGTATTATTTGACTGGCGATGGCGCTCGTCAAGATGAGGACGGTTATTTCTGGGTCGTCGGGCGCATTGATGACGTAGTGAATGTCTCTGGCCACCGGATGGGCACGGCTGAAATCGAATCCGCCTTGGTGTCACACGCTGCTGTGGCTGAGGCTGCAGTAGTTGGGTTCCCGCATGACATTAAGGGTCAGGCGCTCTACTGCTTTGTAACCCTAAAGCACGGCGTCGAGAAGACCGAGGAGCTTCGTCAAGAACTTCGGAAGCATGTACGAGGAGAAATCGGACCCATCGCTACCCCAGATAAGGTTCAGTTTGCTGACGCTCTACCCAAGACACGTAGTGGGAAGATCATGCGGCGTATCCTGAAGAAAATCGCCGCTGGCGCTGAGGATGTCGGCGACACAACAACCCTTGCGGATCCTTCGATTGTGGATAAGCTCTTGAAAGACCGCGTCTAACAAATTCCCTAGGGATACGGGTCCTCCGTATCCCCTTTCCCTTTTTTCTATCTTGAATCAAGCCAGTTTGTTACATACTCCCGTTTCGGATTAGTAGAGGGTAGTGCAATCGTTGCCCATTGTATCGCGTCTTCGTTTCGGCTTGTTCGAGCATGCCAAATCACAGACACGCGCCCCGACTCATAAAGCCGTAGCTCATTAGGATACATGCGCATCTGAATACCAAGGCTTTTGCATAATGTTACTTCGTCCTCCATTAACTTTGAAGGATTCATCTGCACAACATCTCTTAACCTATGTGCCATTTGCTGCACTTCTGGATTAGCCTCATCCTGCGTTAGCTGACGGAGTTTTCCTACTCCTAACACAATCACTCTTCGATATTGGTAACCCTCTCCAGTATAATCTATCATT
>CBDVBC010000335.1:0-2870 GCA_965372125.1 Candidatus Hermodarchaeota archaeon
CTGAAAGACATCACCGGACCCCCCACTCTCGTCGCCGACATCAAAGCCCTCACACAATAAGTAAAGGGATAATCGCATCCAGGTGTCAGGATACCTCAAATGAAGACGCTGATTAGATTGTCTGCTAAAAACTATAAAAAGGGAATACACACTTAGTAATGCAAAGGACAGATTGAGGCGTGAATAATGTCAGAGTATCTCTTGATAAGTGTTTATACTCGTTATCTTGAATCCTTGGGCTTTAAAGTAGAAAGACGCGTGAAGCTTGACAAGGGCGCGGGTACGGTTGATCTTAGGGGAACAAAGGGGAGGAAAACCATATTCGGGGAAGCTCGCTGGATCAAAAACGAAGGCGATGTCCGAGAAGCCATGGCACGCTGCATCATGAATAGCCAGGCTTACCCCAAGGCAAAACATATACTAATACTAGAGAAAGACGCCACCTCTGAAGAAATCGAACTCACTCTTCTAGATTGCTGCTATGAACACAATATAGAAATTAACTTCATAGACATAAGCGATCGTGAAATCTTCGAAGATATATTATCCTCTCATATTTTCCCCGCAATTCATAAACTAATAAAAACTAGTCAGAAGATTCTAAAGAAAAAACCTACGGGACAGGATAAACAGGTCCTAGTTGATTTCCTGAAGCCCCTAAAGGATGTAAGGGAGCCAGCCACCCTTGCCGCCGATATCAAAGCCCTGATGAGGAAACTAAAAGGATAGAGGTGCAAAGTCATGTCAGAATATCTCCTTCTCAGCGTTTATACAAAGTTCCTCGAGGATCAAGGTTACAAGGTTGAACGCCGCGTAGAACTCCTTGGAGGTTCAGGGCTTGTCGACATCCTCGCAAAAAAGGGGAAACGGACCCTAATTGTAGAATGTAGAAAAATAAAAAACGAGGGCGACGTCTTCGAAGCCCTAGCCCGGTGTAAGCTAAATAAAGAAGTAATACCAAATGCCGAGGCGGTAATTGTCCTAGAAAAGGAAGCAATAGACGAAGAACTCGAAGCCCAAGTCCTCCAGGCATGCTATAAACACGAAATCCTAATCCAGTATGTAGATATTAACGACCGTCAGGTGTTCGAGGATATCTTGACCTTTTATATTTTTCCTGCTTTCCGGAGGATGATGAAAGAGGCTAAGACGATTTTGAAGGGGAAGCCATCTAGTTCTGCGAAGCAAGTGCTAACCGATTTAGTGAAGTCGCTGAAAACAATCAAGGGCCCCCCTTCCCTCGCTGGTGACATCAAAGCTCTGTTGAAGGAAATAAAAGCCAAGTGAGCTACCTCACGCTGTTGCTGTGAGGCTTCCTGATTCACAGACCGTGCTTGCCCTGACATAGGGAATCCCATTGAGGTATTCCAGCGACGCCAGAGTAGAGGCACCAGTCTCCACAGGCTTAAAATCGGTACGCACCATACCTACTTGCTTGAGCCCTTCTGTTTCAATGTTATGACTTGAATTCAGGTCCCGACACATCACCAAACCACAAACAGGACAGGAATACACCCGCTCGTCGAGGCGGACCTCGCGGATTGCTCCGCAGCCCGAACAAGTCTTCGTTGAGGGGAACCACCTATCAACCCGCACCGGAGTATGCGCCTTCTCTTCAAGAGCGCTTATTATTCCTCCGAGCCCGGTAGACAAGAGCCTAGCCCCCCAGAGCCGCTGCCAACCCCTCAGGTTCTCCGTTTGAAAACACACTACCCTAAACCTTGTCCGCAGAAAATAGACAAGCTTGTTCCGGATATCTCTTTTGATATCGTTGAGCTTTGCATAGGCCTTCTCTAGCTGGTGGCGTGTTTTGCGCCAGTTTTTGCTCCAACGCTTTTGCCGGCTGAGCTGCTGACACAGCCGCCGGAGCCGCTTCTTAAGGCTAAGCGGCACAGAATACAAGATGGCGAGGCCCACCGAGAGGGTGAGCTGCGTCGCTACACCAAAATCGCCTCCTACACTCCTCAGGGGCGGCGGAGGCTTTTGCTCCCTTTGCTGGAAGGCGGTTATTGCCAGGTAGTAGTCGCCATGGCGCTCCAGCAAAACCCCGTTAGCAAACTCTGCGCCTTCTGGGAGTTGGTCTAGGCCGTTGACCCGAATTTTCTGTTTGATACCTTGTATCTTGACATATTTCTCGTCTAGGATGGTGTAGGTGTTGCCGTACTGCTTTAGGGGGATGGAGTGGATTCGGGGCTTGAACTTGAGCGCCCCCACCCGGTGTCCCTTGGCTTTCAGTTGGGCTAGCCCGTGAATGTTGTCTTTGGTCCGTTCCAGTATTCTTGTTTCATCTGGGAGGACAGGTGGGTTAGGGTGCGGGACTCGAACTTGTCCTTGACCTTCACCGTCACCGTTATGAATTTGTAGTCTAGGTCGAATATGTTGGGTTGGGCGAGGATGTGGTTGTAGAGCCACTTGGCCTCCAAAAAGAGTATTTGTAGGTGGTGGGTGGTTTCCTGGTTGAGGTGGGAGCGGTCTATCTTGACTCGGAAGACCCGGCAGATTTGCTGCTTTCGTCTCTCCTTTGTTGCCTTTAGGGTCGATTTGATAGTTTCGTTCTTGGAGAGGCTCATGGGGCTTGCTGCTCCCGTGAAGTATGTTTTGGTGGTTGGTGTGGGGTTTGTTTATTCTGGGCTTGATGCTAAAGGTTCTGTATCTATATGATATAGCATCTTCTTTAAACTCAGCACAATTCATCACCACGCTAAAGCATTGGTGCTTTCTTGCTTAGTTCTAGTAACTGCGTGCTAGCCTAGCAGGTGTCAAGCGCTCTCAAGGGAACTAACACTCTAATACTAGATAGTATTGTTCTTCCCCTTCTGGTGTTAGTTATGTCTGAGTTCCTTCTGTTGTCAGTTTATACGCGCTACCTT
>CBDVBC010000336.1:0-2866 GCA_965372125.1 Candidatus Hermodarchaeota archaeon
TAAAGGCTAGGGATTCACCATAGGCTATTGTTTGGTCCGTGGGTGCAGGATCCCAAGCTAGTGGGTAAGGGGTTTCAACCATCCAGCCATCTGCGATGCCAGATGGGTTCATGCTTTTAGTCCAACCAACCGTGATTAGGCTGCCATCACTGCCTTCGACCAAATCCAAGTATTTGTCGACGTTATAGCCACCATACGTGCTGTTATAGATGTGATTGCCCAAAGAATCGGTGCGAACGATGAGTCCATCATAATCTGGGTCAGAACGAGACGCTGCGCCCCTGGCCAGAATGCTGGGGATATTCGTGTAGCCGGCGAGGGCGAAGCCCCCTTGACTATACTCAATCACCGCTTCAGCTATGTCGATACCGGGATGGTCATAGGTATGGTTCCACTGGTGGTTGCCGCTAGCGTCGGTGCGGAGCAGGAAGGCAGCGCTGATATCCACGCCGTAGCTGGTGGTTTCCCCAACTAGGGCGAAGCCGCCACTGCTGCATTCGATAATTGAATAGGCTATATCGTAGCCTGAGCTACTGTAGGTCTTGTTCCACTGGTGGTTGCCGCTAGCGTCGGTGCGTATTAGCCAGCCACCCCTATTGGTCACTCCAAAGCCGCCTGTAGAGGCTGCAATGGCATAGCCTCCATCGCTGCACTCGATCAGGTCATTACCATCATCAATCTCGGTGGAACCAAACGTGGTGTTCCACATATGATTTCCAGTACTGTCTGTATGTAGAAGCCATACATCATCATAGCCTAGACTGTTCGTGTAGGTCCAGCCGACCATGGTGAAGCCTCCATCTGAGGCGGCAACCAGCCCGGTGGCATAGTCGTTCGTGGAATCACCGCCAAACGAAGCGTTCCAAAGCTGGTTCCCGTTGAGGTCGGTACGAACCAAAAAGAAGTCATTGATATCTGGAGTGCCAACGCTTTCAGTGTAACCTGCGATGGCAAAGCCGTCACTCAATGCGACGATAGCCTTTCCCCATTCATGGTCGGTTCCACCATATGTCTTATTCCAGAGAACATTTCCGTCTGCGTCGGTTCTGACTAGCCACATATCCGTCCAGCCGTTGCCCCATGATTGGGTGGTTCCTGCGAGGGCGAACCCGCCGTCTCCTAGCTGAACCATGTCATGGATGTAATCATAATGGTAGCCGCCAATGAGTCGGAACCATGCTGGTGGTGGTCCCCAGGTTCGTGTTGTGGATGGGGATTCGAGTCGGATGTTCGAAGCCGGGGCCTGAGGTGCCAGTGTCGCTGCATTGGCGAAGGGCACTATGCAGAGAACCGCTAGAAGCGCCAAGGGTGCTATTTTCAGTATTGTTTTCATCATTCTTTACCCCAAGATTAGCCCAATAGACTGTAATTACTGTGTAGATGGGCTGGGATGGTGTAAAAGCCTTTACTTTGATGAGCTTAGATGATTAAAAAAGAAAGAGGGGGAGGAAGCCTCCCCGATGGGCTACTTCTTCTTGCGGAACACGAAGAAGTATAGTAGAAGTAGCACTAAGACGATGATGATTATTGCGGCCACTGCGATTATTGCTGGGAGTATTGGCGAGATGAGGGGTGCTTCGAGGGTGACCGAGAAGACCCCAGTTATTTCACTCCCAACCACATCAACTACAGATACCCGCAGCCCATAGACTCCAGCCGGGAGTGGTAGGGCAAAGGAGACAACACCGTTGCTGTTGATGGAGAACTGGGTGGTATCGTTGAGAATCCAGCTAGCGATGCTGAAATGGGAGCTAGCGTTCAGATCATACGCTAAGGGCAAACCATAGGGCACAATTTGATCGGTTGGGGCTGGGTCCCAGACCAGCGGATAACGCGTCTTCACTAACCAACCATCTTCGTTGCCTGCACCAAAGCCTTCTGTTTCGCCTCCAGTAAGGATGGCGCCTGTACTGTCTTCTAGAAGGCAGTTGTAGATATCTTCGTCGTATTGTCCGCTTGCTCCGTAGGTGCTGTTCCAGAGTTGATTACCGGTCGCGTCGGCGCGCAGGAGCAGTCCATCATACGGTTGTGGGGAGCGAAGTGGTGTACCACTGACTATTGTGTACGTGTGTTGTTGGTAGCCGGCAATCGCGAAGCCGCCGTCACTGTATTCAATTACTGCGTTTGCCTTGTCTGAGCCAAAACCATCATAGAGCTGGTTCCACTGGTGCGTGCCAGCGGCATTGGTACGAATCAGCCAAGCAGCATTAGCGTCGACACCGTAGCTGCTTGTTTCTCCTGCGAGGGCGAAGCCGCCCCCACTGCACTCAATCAGCGAGTAGCTAATGTCATAGCCTGTATCACCATAGGTTTGGTTCCACTGGTGGTTGCCTGTGGCGTCTGTGCGGAGCAGCCAGGCATCTTTGTTGACTGCACCGTAGTTATAGGTGTAGCCGCAGATTGCATAGCCTCCGCCTGTACACTCCACCAGATCAAAGCCCATATCATCATTTGTGTCACCATAGGTTTCGTCCCACACAAGATGTCCAGTGCTGTTGGTGTGGATCAACCAAACATCATAGCCGTTAGCACCAGTGAATGTGTAGCCTACGATTGTAAAGTTGCCATCTGCACATTCTACAAGCCCTTTGCCGTAGTCGCCGCCGCAATCACTGAAGGTGCGATTCCAGAGGTGATTTCCGTTCAAGTCGGTTTTGATGAGCCAAACATTGTACCCGCCCCCGCCAAAGCTGTCAGTATAGCCTGCGATGGCGAAGCCGTCGCTTAAAGCCACGACCGCATGTCCATAGTCCCAGCCTGTACCTCCGTAGGTCTTGTTCCAGACGATGTTTCCGTCATTGTCTACTCTTACCAAGTACACATCTGCGTTGCCCTCGCCCCATGAATTGGTATACCCTGTCATCAC
>CBDVBC010000337.1:0-2852 GCA_965372125.1 Candidatus Hermodarchaeota archaeon
CTCTCTCCTTGCTGGAATTATCATCTTAAGTCTTACAGCAGAAGAACGTATATTGTCAAGCTACGACGCGCCAATGTATTCGCTGTGCAGCGTCATTTGTGGAGTTCTTGTAGTCCTCTTCGTCCTACTTGGTTCAGCGAGAAGAAGTTCTGATCGAGACAAAGAATTGTTTTTCGCTCTTGGAGCTGGTGTCCTCTACGGAATAGCTACAATCTTCCTAAAAGCCATGACAATCGAAGTACTCCAGATTCTTGGGTACTTCAGCGTGTTAGACTTCTCTTGTCTGCTTGTACTTGTCATGCGACTTTCTTTCTGGCTATATGCTGGAACCTCGGTGGCAGCCTTTTTCCTTCTCCAGAGCGCCTATTCACGTCGCCGGGCATCAGTGGCACTCCCACTCAACAATTCCCTTTCCACCGTAGTTCCCATTATCGCTGCAGCCTTTATCTTCGGTGATACACTGATTCAGCCTATTGGAAGTTTACTTCTCTTCCCCTTTTCCTTTCTTCGTCCACTCGGTATCATTACAATACTTGTCGGTGTTTTACTGGTTAATAAGCAAGAAAGCACTAATGCTTAAGCTTGGTGATGAATTGCGCTGAGTTTAAAGAGTACACCAAGCCATACACTTACAGAACTACAGCTTCAAGCCCAGATGAAAAAACCCACCAAACTACCAAACACACCCCACGGGAGCAACAAGCCCAATTGACCCTCTCCAAGGCAGAAACCATCAAAGCCACCCTAGCCGCAACAAAGGAGCGCCGACAACACCAGACCTGCAGGGTCTTCCGGGTCAAGATAAACCAATCTCACCTCAACAAAGAAACCACCCACCACCTACGAATGCTCTTTCTGGAGGCTAAGTGGCTCTACAACCACTTCCTCGCCCAACCCAAAATCTTCGACCTAGACTACAAGTTCAAAACGGTTAGGGTGAAGGTCAAGGACCGCTTTGAGCCCCGCACACTGAGCCATCTGTCCTCCCAGATGAAACAGGCCCTGCTGGAGAGGGCTAAAGATAACATACGAGGGTTAGCACAACTAAAGTCCAAGGGGCGGCGGGTGGGGGCCCTCAAGTTCAAAAGCAGGGTGCGATCCATCCCCCTTAAGCAGTACGGCAACACTTACACCATCATGGACAAGAAATACGTCCGGATACAGGGGATCCAGCAGAGAATCCGGGTCAGCGGCCTTTACCAGCTCCCAGAAGGCGCTGAGCTTGCCAGTGGGGTTTTGTTGGAGCGCCACGGCGACTACTACCTAGCCATCACCACCTTCCAACAAAGGGAGACGAAGCCTCCGCCGCCCCTGAGAAGCGTGGGGGGCGATTTTGGTGTGGCGACGCAGCTCACCCTATCGGTGGGCATCGCCATCCGGTATTCTGTACCCCTAGACCTCAAGAAGCGGCTCCGGAGGCTGCACCAGAAGCTTAGCCGACAAAAGTGCTGGAGCAAAAACTGGTGTAAAACCCGCCACAAGCTAGAAAAGGCCTATGCCATGCTCAACGATACCAAACGGGATATCCGGAACAAGCTCGTCCACTTTCTGCAGACCCGGTTTCGTGTGGTGTGTTATCAGGCGGAGAATCTCCGGGGCTGGCAAAGGCTCTGGGGAGCCAAGCTCCTATCCACCGCGCTGGGAGGAATAATACGCGCCCTTGAAGAGAGGGTGCATACTCCAGTGCGGGTTGACAGGTGGTTCCCCTCGACGAAGACGTGTTCAGGTTGCGGAGCCATCCGCATGGTCCGTCTGGATGAGCGGGTCTATTCCTGTCCTGTTTGTGGTTTGGTGATGGGCAGGGATCTAAATTCGAGTCATAACATCGAGACTGAAGGTCTCAAGAATGTAGGTATGGTGCGTACCGATTTTAAGCCTGTGGAGACTGGCGCCTCTACCCCGGCGTGGCTGGAACACCTAAACAGTATTCCCTATGTCAGGGCAAGCCCGGTCTGTGAAGCAGGAAGCCTCACAGCTTCAGCGTGAGGTAGCTCACTACTCAGATACTTTCAAGGCATTTCTTCATCCACAAAACAGCAATCCCTTCTTTAGGTAGAGAATTCAATTAACTTCGCAATGACGCAAAAGAATAAAAGTACCCTGCCTCCGCACACTTCAAAGGGTGAACTCTGATGCATCAGTTTCTCGCTGCCTTGGAAGAAGCCGCAAAGGCTGGCCAAGAATATATGGCTGGTAGCCCGATCGTCTTTAAAAGGACCGATATTAACTCGGTTATGTCGAACAGCGGCACTATTCTCAATGAGCGCCGCATCCTTGAAGCACTCCAAACAACTGCGGAACTACGTAGAGCTGGCGCCGCCGCAATAGGTGACGCTAGTCACCAGTCCCGTATAGGCAAAGCCGATTTTTACCCTCTACTTGAGCACTCGCGAGTCATGAATAAGCTCCTACGAGAAGAGTTCCCCGATGAATTTCTAGAGTGGGAGTATGTTTTCAGTGAAACCTGCTGGGGCCTCACCCAGTTCGGCTACCTGACCCATGGACGGAATGTCCTTAGTAATAACTTACGGTTTGCACCTTGGGAACTCCAGGTTCCACGCAACCTTTATGATATCCCACCTGTCCGGCTCGTCGCGAAACTCCGTGATGCAGGGCACAGAATCTGTTACATTCAGGACGCTTTTTCCGCAGCTCATCGAGGGAGCAGGGAAAAGGATACGTCGATGCAAGCCCTTCCTGCCTTTCTAAAACGACGTGGTATTTCCATATTTCCCTCGAGGGCTTTTGCTGAGGAGATGCGCAAATACGCTGAAATCAACGAACAAATAAGTAGAAGCAAAAAAGTTGTTGTCGCTCTCTTCGGCGGCAAGGTAACTGACTACCTTGATGTT
>CBDVBC010000338.1:0-2823 GCA_965372125.1 Candidatus Hermodarchaeota archaeon
AAGATCGAAGGAGACACTATTGTTTAGAGTGTTCCTTGGAAAGGATGTTATTGGAGTCGAAATTCTCCGAAATTTGGTAAAGGCTCAGGAGGACGGTGAATATCATAGGGCAGTTCTCATTGGCGGTGAACGATATACTTATGCAGCCCGCCGCGAAGCAACGGAAAAGAATGTAGAACTGCTTCACCGGCGGTTCCTCTCAATTGACCTCTTCATGCATGAGATAGTGCCAGAGCACGATGTTATACCTCAAGATGAGGTCGAAGAGTTGGAGAAAAAGTACAGCATCAGTCGTACTCAACTCCCGAAGATAAAGGCAGGTGACCCTGCCGCAAAGGCAATTGGTGCACGCCCTGGGGATGTTCTCCGCATTTTTCGGGAATCCCCGACTGCAGGCCGACACAAACTCTACCGATATTGTGTTGCCTAGCTTTCTCTCCGCTAGAAAACACCGAAAAACTCCTCTAGCTGACGGCGAGTGGGAAGCCCTGTCATTGCACCTTTTTTTGTGATGGCAAGAGCAGCTATCGCACATCCTTGCCTTACCGCTTTCTTCAAAGGGAGACCTTCAACAAGTCCTTTGATTAAACCCGCATTGAACGCATCCCCTGCACCAGTCGTATCAGCTACTTCTACAGGAAATGCAGCTTGCTTATATTCTTCAAGAGCGCCATTTGAAGAGCCGTTCACGACGAGTACACCATCAAATCCCATTTTTATGCAAATTACACGCGGACCTAGCCCCAGAACACTTTGAATGGCTTCCTGAAGGTTCTTAGTCTCCATAAGTAGAAGCAACTCCTCAATTGAAGGAAGAAAGAAATCAGTAAGTGGGAGGATACTCCGAACCTCTCGCCTGCACTCTTTGATACCGCCACTCCATAAGTCGAGCCTAAGGTTTGGGTCGAATGTCACAGTGGCACCACTTTTTATTACGAGTTCAGCCGCTCGCTTTGTAGCCTGTCGACTCGGCTCACGCGTGAGACTCACTGATCCAATATGGAGCAATTTTGTCTGCTTTAGCCAATCGTGAGGTAATTCCTCTTGAGAGAGTAGGAGGTCAGCACAGGGGTCTCGGTAGAAGAAGAAGTCAGGCTTCCCAGTGGGTGAGAGGGCTACGAAGGCTATTGCTGTGGGCGCTTCAGAAGTCGGGATTAAGCTATGTGTATTAACACCATTCGATTGGAGTGTCTCTGTGAGGAATCTACCGAATTGGTCATCACCAACTTTGCCGATGAAGCCGCAGGATACTCCAAGACGAGCTACACCCACAGCTACGTTAGCAGGTGCGCCGCCGGGACACTTACGGAAACCAGAGACAGTTGCCAATGAGCCCGGTGTGTTGGCGATGAAATCTACCAACACCTCACCAAGGCAGAGAACCGTCGGTGCTGGTGATGAATCGTTGGGCAATGAAGGCAAGATAGATCTGATTCACCCTTTCTCTTCCCGCCTTAACGCTTTCCCTCAAAGTCAAATTTATACAAGGCCTAGAAGGTAAACGTCATATCGTCTTTGGCGATGAAGATTTCACCATTAAAATGGAGGCGCGCAGCAGCCATAATCGCCCGGGGGTTTCGAAGGCGAAGACCCGAGATGTGGAGAAGAATGAGGGTTTTAACCCTAGCACGGGCTGCATCACCACCAGCATTTTGTGGTGTTGAATGACCCTTGCGCATAGATAACAGCCGTCCAGTAGCAAATGTACAATCATGAAACCATGCAGTGGCCCCCTGTGCGAGGGTGAGGAGTGTTGGACACCTTGGGCCAGTATCTGGAGATATGATTATTCGTGTGTCACCCTGGCAGAAGGCATAACCTGCAGTGAGAGTAGTATGACAAGCCGCTGCTGCTTTTACTTCGGTTTTTGAAGATGAGAGATAATCGATAGTGCATGGTGCAGCTGGCTTAAACGGGCGAATCTGAACAAAAGAGGGAATCTTGTTGTGGTTGAAGAGGCGGATAAATTGATGGAGGTGCTGAACCGTATTTGTTGGACAGAATATCGTGAGAGGGTCTGTTCGACCTAGCCGGCGCATCCGCCGGACGAGGGCACCTATAAACGCTGTATGGTCGGGGTGACTATGCGTAATGTACACTCGTTTAGTGTGAAGAACATCCACACGGAAACTCATCAACCTCCAAGAGCCCGCGTCAACAAGCACTGCATCGCCTCCCCCGAGGTTGAGGAACAGACTCGTCCAGCTGCGGCGGATACTTGGAACGAAAGAAGAGCTCCCTAGAACAGTCACCTGCAATTTCTCACTTCTCAATCTTGGATTTTCTTTGCTCCCGAGGAAGTTCCTACTTATTTCAGGGTCTTGGGGTCCTCCATACTAGAAGCCGAAGCAATAACCGAAACAATCTCTATTAGACTAATACTGTAAAGGAGGACAGCGAGAAGCCACTGTCTCCCCTCCGCAACTCTACATGAAATTCGATAGTTGATTGGAGGCGGGTATCTTGTGAACTGAATGCGTGCAACCTTCGAGGTAGGTGTGCGAAGAAATGCTATGGTGGGTGTTGCGTGAATGAATTGAGCGATTGTTTTTCGTTGGGCGTCTCGGAGAGGAAAAACACCCTGAGAAGAGTGTAGAAGAGAAAGGAGTTCTACACCCTCTTCAAATAACTTGTAAATCCTTGAAGAACCTACAGGCACTGTCTTCACTATGAGTGGCTTCGTTCCGGTAGTTTCCAAGGAAAAAACAAGGTATCGATTTTTTGGTGGTAAACGCTGGACAATTCTAAAAGATAGGTTCCCTTTATCGTCAGTAACTCGCAGAATCCCTCCACTAGGATGAGGCCGTGGTTGGATAATGTAGT
>CBDVBC010000339.1:0-2815 GCA_965372125.1 Candidatus Hermodarchaeota archaeon
CCAATAATAGATCAGCATCCGTTACTCCTGGCTCTGTCCCTCCTCTGCCATAACTCTAAAGCAAAAGGAAAAAGAGCACATCCCGCCAAAAACCCTCGAAGAGCTATACGATTCAATCTTGAAGAAGAAAACCGAAATACGACAGCAATGACCCTTAAGCCTTCAACTTCTTTGGCGAATGAATTATTAACACTTTGCACTCATTCCTTGCTTAGCTTTATGCTTCGATAATCACACAATAGAAGTTGTTCGTGCTTTACTTCACCGAGTTGATTTCCTTTTAGTATCCAAGTTGGATTTAACCTAAGACTTATTATCAATTGAAGTCATATAGCTAGAAGGAGGTAATTGTAGGTTGGCAACTCGACAAGAGAAACCTTTAGATTTAGAAGGGTGGCCTATGCTCCGGCGTGACGCATCAGCCTCGGGAAGCGATGGGTCGACTATTATCCCACCGTTGGAAAAAGCGTGGGAGTTTCGAGCAGGTAACAAAATCGAATCCCAACTGGCTGTTGCATACGGCACGATATTCTTTGGATGTAAAGACAAGAATGTCTACGCTGTTGATGCCCGTACAGGACAGGGCCGCTGGACTTTCAAAATGGAGAAAGACGTGGTTACCACACCAGTTGTCGCTGATGGAACCGTCTATGTAGCAAGTAAGGATAAACACCTCTACGCTCTCGACGCGAAGACAGGTGAAACACGTTGGCAGCACTCGATCGGGAGTGACATCTCCTCTACTCCCGCTGTGGGTCACGGTATGGTGTTTTTTGGAAGCAAGGACAAGCACGTCTATGCTCTTGATGCTCAAACTGGTCAGCAACGATGGGCCTTCAACAGCGACGCCAAGAGTCATTTCAGTCCTGTAATTGCTGAAGGAATGGTATTGACATCGGGTAAGGGAAGAACGATTTATGCCATCAATGCTCTCGATGGCGAACTCGTCTGGGTTCGCACGACAAACACGGTGTTCAGTCCTGTCCTATTAGGGAAATTCGTCTTGCACCGCACAGTAGGTGGAGGACTTGACGTGATTGAAATTAAGGAGGGGACTCAGATAGGTCAGCTGCTCAAGAGCAATGTTCGTGATATCAGTGCGAACAGAGGCGTTCTCTTCGTCACCTTTATTACTGAGCCTGAGGGATTGTTCGGATATAACATCAGTAAGAAGCTTTGGACAGGTGATGTCAGCTGGGATCTGGCTAGGCCGGTATGGAGACCTAAACTCAGCATACCTGCAGTGGGAGGCGACTTTGCCTTCATGTCAGGTTTGGGCAGTAAGACACTATTCGGCATCAATGTCTCTAAAGTCATGAAGCGCTGGTGGCTCCAGCTAGATGACAAACTCAAATCGCCTCCAGTGATTTCCGATGGTATGCTCTTCGTAGCTTGTGACAAAGGGAAAGTCCTCGCCTTCAAAGGTACAAGTGACCCCCGTCTCATTAAAACTCTGGAACCCCGACCAGAAGCGCTCTACATTACTCCTGAGCCTACATTCAATGCGATGCTTTATCAGGAAACCGTCCTGTGGCCTAATCGGTGTTGTTTGTGCTGCGGCCCAGCAGAGGAGAAGGAGAAAATTTTCATGATCGAGGGCGGTACGAGGCTCACATTACAAGGAGTACCCTACTGCACACCGTGCAAGCAGAAGGTAAAGAAGCGGTTCGGGCGCGGGGAAAAGCCCGGGGTCGACATTATTAAAGTAAAACCACCAATGCTCGCATTCAGAAGCGAGAAATACTGGGTAATGTTTATGGAAACCAACCGTTTGCGATAGAAATCTTACCTCCTAAGCCTCCTTGAGAATTAATGAGTGTAGCAGAATCCAGAAAAATGATTAGTCAGCGTTACATAGTTTGAAGTGGCCTTGAGTACAACCCGCTCCCTTGAACTCCTGAAAATCGCCACCAAAGACCTAGATTACCGCATCAGCAAACTAGCACAGCAACATCTAGAAAAAGGAGAGTAACAGGTCATCCATCGCCAAGACTAGAAGGGAATGAGAAATTGACTGATAAGCATCCAACTAATTTTCAGAGATGGATAGCTACAAAGGAACTCCTACTAACCAACACAACTCCCATTAAGAGGACACTGGGCCTCGGCATCTGTAAATGTCCTAAATTTATTTATACAACTGCTACCTCATCTAACGGATAGTGAGGGAGTCCATGTCAGAACTTGCTTTAGCTAAACTTCTTAACACAAGCTATGTACCTGAGATTCTAGAAATTTTAAAAAACGAGCCACAGCACATAGAGGGTCTGCAGAGGAAAATCGGAGCTCCTTTACCTACAATTGTTGATCGAGTGAATCTTCTAATCCTGAAGGGACTAATAAAGGAGGAAAAGATAACACGACGCGAAAAAACATTACAACTGACTGATTATGGAAGAAGGGTAAAAGCTGGATTAGACGAGGCCTTTGCCAAGATCAAGCTTATGGTTGAGAAAGCTCAGAGAGAACGTCTAGAGCAAGATTGAACGCATCAGTATCTGGGAGACGGACTCGATATTCTAATCATCCTAGCGTTCTACCTGATCTTACCCGCTATTTTCAACACTGTCCTATAACCCAATACACACTTAACGACACTACTACGCTCCAATACATGCTCCCTCAATCAATTAACGCTGACTAAGTAGGTGAAAAATTGGGTTAATAGGAGTGCCCAGTTGCTAGTAAAGAGCTAGCAAGATAGAGCTTCTGTCAGCACACTGCAACATGTCGCAAGGAGAGTTTGGACAATCAAATGAAGGGAGAACCTACGATGGTGCCACAACGGTTTAGCGATAACAAGCAAGGAACAGAC
>CBDVBC010000340.1:0-2807 GCA_965372125.1 Candidatus Hermodarchaeota archaeon
TCATCCATATTCCCATCAATGTATATCTAAACTCAGGAGGCATTACTTGAACCAGTCCTTCCAGAAATCGGGCTGCCCCCACGCCACCAGCAAGCGCTACTACCTGCATAGACTCACTCTACTTCTTGATGGTGAAAAAGAGTTGTGGCGTTACCGTTGACAGGGGTGCTAGCTAGTCGGGGTGCTCGTCCATCCCTAGTCCATCCAACTAAGAATTGATGAACAAGAGCGGCCCGGTGCGCCTTTCTGCCTTCCATTTATGATAAAAGTGGCTCCTTCGTGTCCGCACTCGGGACAGCTGGACCGGTTATCACCCAAGTACTTGATTATGTCATCCACAAGAACAGCTGTACATGCTGCACCCTCTACTCCATAAGGTGTGAGGACCTCAAGTAAGCCTTCAGCTCCCGGCTTAACGGGCTCTAGTGTTTGAGGGTGACGCACCACAATCATACTGGTTGACGGTACATGCATTACAAAGTCTTTGTGTTTCTTCGACCAATGCCCAAGGAAGGCGCTTGGCGTTTCAGTGAAGGTATAATTATCTCGAAAATGATCCGTGGGAATGTGGAAGATACGCTGGATGGTCTCCATGAACTCGGGCTTGTGCAATGGCTTCATTTTGATCTGCGCCTTCACACCATCCCATCCTCCGCCACCTGTACCTACCCATCCGTGTTCGCCGAGGGGATACTCCTCGCCTTTAAACTCGTTGGTCAGAAGCCAGTTCATCAGGAGGGGGTTTCCACCAAGTGTGAGGCTCTCTGTCCCCTTTCGTCGTCGAAGCATCTTGAGTACTGCTTTCTTGCTAATCTCCGCGACAGCCTTTATCCGAAATCTGAACAACTGTGCAATCGTTCTTAGAATCTTGAATTTCACAGTATATTCAACCTCGATGTAGGGGTCCATTATTGCGTTGATGAAATCTACATAGAGCCGGCGCCCTTTGACTTCTGCACCAGACCGCCTGGCAAGAGCTTTCATTGCTGTATGACCAGGCGCAAAATTAAGGCAATAGTCTGTGTTCTCAAGATTAAGGAACTTACGCCAAGCAGTCATCCAGTTTTCCTTTAACTGTTCCACATCACTCGCAGTTCGTCCCACAACGCTAGGATCATCACTAGTACTACTAGAGACATGGAATGTTACAATCCTTTCCTGAGGGACCCTGAGTAACTGATAATACTGCTCCAGTGAAACCTTGAAGAATTGGGTTGGGATAAAGGGGACTGTGTGCAGGTTCTTGTGAGTGATTGGCTCTTGAAGGTCATATCCCTGGCCCTTGCATAGGTCTCCATACATCTCGCACTCGCGCGCAGTCGCAGCTACTTCCTTCTGTAAATCATTGAAGAAGTGCTTGTGGTAATAGCCTGTTCGATCCTCTGGGAATTCTGGTCGCTTAGGTGACAATAGTAATCCAACCATTAAAGTAGAAACTGAGGTTTGTTGTCTTCCATAAAAAGTTTGGGCAAGGGAAACGGGGTGGCGGTTCACGGTGTTAATTATTTGTATTGAAGAATCTCAGAGTAAACCCTGCGCTCAGGGGGTGATGGCGTTTCCTCGGGATAGCCTAGGGTGATGAGGGCTTGAGGCTCAAGGGATAAAGGTAGCTCTAGTGCTGTTCTCACAGTCTCAGGGCAGAAAAAGGGGGCGCAGCACCAGCAAGCACCCAACCCCTCTGCATGGACGGCTAGAAGCACGTTCTGTATGGCAGCTGCCACACTCTGAACAGCCAGCATATGTTCCACCTGCTGCCGCTTTTCATCAGGATAAGCATCCATGGACTCCATCGTCAAGCACACTAGCACCAAAACTGGCGCATTGGTAAAACGGTCAATTGATGCCGCTGCAATCTTCTCTACCTCCTGTGGTTTACAGCCCTCCTGCTCAAGATCCCGTCTGTAGGATGCTGCCATCGCCTCAGCAAGTTTACGCTTCGCTACTGGTGTCTCAAGCACTATGAATCGCCAAGGCTGAGCATCATGCGCCGAAGGTGCCCAAGTTCCAGCATGGATGATTCGCTTAACGCTTTCCCGAGAAACTGGCTGATTACTATACTGTCTGATACTCCGTCGCTTTGACACAAAGGCGCAAAAATCCCGCATATCTATACCACCAAAACAGCTCATCTAAGTTGTTCTCAAATATTCCATTTGAATACCTAGTTGAGCAAATGCTTTATGAATGAGTTTCCCAAGACGAATTAAGGATATCCCGGAGTATTTAGGCTATATTCCAGCAATCTTCCAAGATTGTAAAAGTATCACAAGCTAAGGTGGCTACAATGCGGCATAATCAATATCCAACCCGACCGCCTCCAGCTCCCCCGGCTGGGGGTCATCCGCCTCAAGGAACGCGGCTACCTCCCCAGTGAAGGGTCTTGGTGTCGGGTCCTTTCAGCGACGGTGTCGGAGAAGGCGGAGCGATGGTACGTTTCAGTGCAGGTGGAAGAACGCATCACCATCCCCGAAAACATCGGACCCCCAGCGGGGGGTGATTGGGGGCTGGAGACCCTCCTCACGGTCTCCGATGGCACCGAGTTCGAAAACCCCAGGGCCCTCTCTTGTTATGATCGTAAGCTCCGCAGAACCCAGCGAGCCCTAGCCCGCAAGCAGAAGGGCAGCAGAAACCAGGCAAAGGCGCGGCTCCGGCTTCAGCGGCTCCATGCTCGGGTCACCAACATCCGCTGTGACGCCCTCCACAAGGTCACCTCCTGGCTGGCGAAAATCAAGTCAGCCACAGTCATCGAGGACCTACATGTGGAAGGTATGCTCAAGAATCACCGGCTCGCAGGAGCCATCTCAGAC
>CBDVBC010000341.1:0-2790 GCA_965372125.1 Candidatus Hermodarchaeota archaeon
CATCGCTGATATGCCAAATACTAGCCCCCCGACAAACAGTCCGGAACGCCTAGCGGAGAAAAAGCGGCTCGCCCAAACAAAATCGATTATTGACTGTCGATTTCATGGTGCACCTCCCATTCTTAGAGACACCAGCACCACTGGGGACTCAGGTTCCAGAGAAGATAGGCAGGTGGATGTCGAGGCGGCGAAACAGATGCAGGATGCCGGTCTTTCCTCCTTCAAGATCTACATGCCTCACGGTGAAGCTCGATTCATACCAGCTCTTGCTTCAGTAGATGGTCCTCTCACAGTACACGCCGAGGATCCCGATCTCCTCTCAGACCCTACCGGGGGATGGGCTGACGCGTTCCTAACCAGCCGCCCACCAAAAGCCGAGATACAAGCCATAGACTCGTTAGTGCATATGCACCTAAAAAAACACATCCACATCTGCCATCTCAGCACTGCGGCTGGACTTCGCTCCGTTCTTGCAGCTCAAAAGCGCGGCCAAAGTGTGACCTGTGAGGTAACCCCTCATCACCTGCTACTAACAAAGGACGACCTCAAAGATATGGGTCCAATTGCCAAATGTTTCCCACCACTCCGCACTGCTTCGGATAAACAAGCTCTGGTCGAAGCATGCCTTGAGTTCAAGGTGAACCTTATCGTTTCAGACCACGCACCCCATTCCATCGAGGAGAAGGTTGGGGCCAATGTCGATTATGCCTCAGCCCCCGGTGGCATCCCCGGTGTGGAAACCACCCTACCCCTACTGAACACATACTTGGTAAATAAGGCAGGATTCCCTCTACACTCACTGCACAAGCTGCTGAGCTTCTACCCTGCTCTCTGGTTTCACCTTCGCAATATCTATGACAGGTTTCAGGGACACGTAATTGAGGGTGCTAACGCGGATCTCGTCATCTTCGACCACAAAGCCAAGTATAAGATACGGGGCGATGCCCTCCACGGAAAAAGCCACTACACACCTTTTGAGGGTTGGGAGGTTAAAGGAAAAGTCCTTCGCACAATCTTTAGGGGTGAAACGGTCTTCGAGGAGGACCACTAGAATGGCACCCAAACCAGAAGAAGGTATAGAACTTGATGTTCCACCAGCTCCTCCCACTCTTCGACCCATTGTCACTCCTATTCTAGAAATATCCCAAGAAACTCCACGAATCAAATCATTCCTTCTATATGCTCCGGAAATTTCCCGCACTGCTCAGCCCGGCCAGTTCCTGATGGTCTGGATTCCTGGTGTTGACGAAATCCCCATGAGCATTGCAGCTGTGGAACCCGATGAAGGGCAGGTTGAATTTGCAGCAGCCCGAGTCGGAGATGCCACAAAACACCTACACAAGGCCAAGCTCGGTGATTTACTGGGACTCCGCGGTCCCCTTGGGAATGGCTACAAACTACCAGTTGAAGAGGGAAAGGTACCCTCCAAGCCCTTACTCGTAGTCGCAGGTGGTTGTGGAGCTCCTCCAATCCTCTTCGCCACAGATGATGCAGTCCATGGAGATTGGGAGGTGGATGTCGTTCTGGGTGCAATCACCGAGAAGGAACTTCTCTATCGCCGCCGTTTCAACTGCCTAACAAACACCCTCATCCTAACCACCGATGATGGGTCTGCCGGTAAACAGGGCACGGCTGTTGACGGTGCCGCGGAACTCCTTGAGCAGAGAAAGACAGCAGGTGCAGAAGGCTATGCTGCATGCTTTGCCTGCGGACCTGAACCCATGCTAGAGAGCCTAGCACAACTAACTAGGAAGTATGACCTTCCCCTTCAAGTCAACCTAGAGCGATACATGAAATGTGGCGTCGGAATATGTGGACACTGCATAATTGACATGAAAGGTTCCAGGGTATGCGTTGAAGGACCAGTGTTCCCAGCGAGCCAGCTCCATAATACAGATTTTGGGAAATCAATACGAGATGCTACTGGCAATCGCCAAGCCCAATCCGGGTCGAAATAAATCTCATACCCTCTATCTATGCTTGCTGAATTGGTAGGGTTAATACTCTTCACTAAGCCGCCGATAGACCAAGATACCCAGCACTAAAACACTGACTGGAATTATAATGACGATTAGCCAGGGAAGTATCTGTTCCAAACGGGGACTAAACATGTTTGTAGATACAAGCTCGATAGAAGCTGTGCGATTCAAGAGGCCTGTCAACTCGTAATAATTATAATAGTCATTGAGATATACGTAACTTTGCTTTAGCAGAAACCGTTGTCCAAAACTTACCCAGCTAGGACTGTTTGTTCTTGTTGGTGTTTGGTTCCTGCATCATGGGCGGGCACTGCCCCCAGGGGGGCTGTAACCTCCCGCCTCAGCCAGGCGTTTAGGGTCTCCGCCCAACTGGCGGCGACTAACAACCATAACAGGTTCAAAGCCGAGTTCCGGTCCCGCCCCAGCACCAACCCACATCTCTCACACCGGTAGACCCGCACACTCAGGGGCATGGAAACCTTGATGTGGCCGCAGCTTGAGCAACGCTTGGAGGAAGGGTAGAATCTGGGCGCAGTAAGGAGCCGGGAGCCGTACCATCTTGTCTTGTAGGTGAGCTGGCGGCGGAACTCGCCAAACCCCGCATCCGCAACAGCCCCAGCTAGCCTGTGGTTCTGGAGCAGCCCTTCCACGTGGAGGTCCTCGATGACGGTGGCTGACTTGGTTCTCGCCAGCCACGCCGTGGCCTTGTGGAGGGCGTCTTGACGAATATTGGCGACACGAGCATGGAGCCGCTGGAGCCTGAGGAGGGCCTTTGCCTGATTGCGGCTACCCCGCTGCTTGCGGGAGAGGG
>CBDVBC010000342.1:0-2789 GCA_965372125.1 Candidatus Hermodarchaeota archaeon
GGATTTTCCAATCCAGCTACTGCAAGGAGTTTCCCAGTCACCAGAGAGTGTAGACTGGCTACTAGCTTGGAGGTGCCAATATCAAGGGCAACACCAAACAGGTTATCCCTAGAGTCCCCAGCGGTCACGTCCAGGATGGTTCGTTTGTTCCAAAGAGTCACGGTAACCTGACCCAAAGCGGCTCGCACCATTTCAGGGATTTTTCTGCGTACCCACAATGGAATCGACCAGGAGCCCCGTTTTCCTCCAAGGTGTTTACGGAGTCCCTCGATGAGTCGCTCATCATCGGCTACTGGATGGTTGGGATCGACTGGAGGAACTGACACCAGAACAGAATGTATAGCAGGGCGAAGAGTCACGGGGTTGGTGATCCCTTCAACCTGAAGTCTACGCTTGGTGCTTCGGCTCTCAGGGGGCACCATCACCTGGACATCCAATTCGCTGGTGACTAGGGTCTGGCAGGCAAGCCGGTACCCCATCTGAATCTCCTTCCTAGTAAGGTGCTTTTCCTCTACCTTTGAAGGGGGGTTTACAGCCGATTTAGGTGAAACCTGGAGACGGCACTTCCCACAGATGCCTTTGCCTCCGCATTCTGAGCGAACAGAGATTCCTACGCGGTGAGCTATGGAGAGAAGTGATTCCCCTGTTTGAGCAATTGCTCGTCGTCCATCAGGTTCAAAGACAATCTTCGCCAATATTCCTGAACTCCTGTAACCGCATGCAAAATCTAGGCTACTTTCTCTCTTTTTTGGGGGTTTTTATGCATTAATGTCGAGGTCTCTAATAAGGCTTCACAGTCTGGCTGGTGGAAAAATTTGGCTATAATATCTGAAGAATCTTTTTCAATGTTACCTGAAGCGTGCCCAAAATGCTATCGAAAAGATTCCATGATACTTAGGAAAGAGCCTCTCTCACGAGGTCATAGTGTGCTTCGAAAGTGCAACTCCTGCGGAAGAACCTGGGCTTATGAAACGAAATACGGTCCTAACGCTTGGAGATACTAGAATGGAATCCTGCCAGTGCCTCCGGCGAACTAGATTCAAATTAATGGACGTACAAGTCCAGCGGTGAGAGTTGAAACTACTATTTCTTCCGGGTTTGCCTAAAGCCAAAGCAAGCAGACTTGTCGGCCAAGAGAAGATAGTGTTTGTCACCAGTCTTGGCGAAGGGGTTTTTACCCCCACAGGCACCAAGCTTTCTTTCATAATGTTTACAGTCCAAACAAATACTCTTAATGGACATCTGATCTGCGAGAAGTTTCCTGGTCATAATATGTAAGCCTCCAACTCGAATCATTAAGTTGAGGGTGTTACTGTTAGAAAAGAGGTGATTGTTGAGGCTAAAAATCCTTTCCATTGAGACAATTTTTAACCAGATAACAAGTAATTAACTGCAATAAATGGTGAAGGAACATTGTCTGCACCCACCTATACAGAGATTGAACTCCTCGGTGAAACGGTCCAGCTAGCTACCCGCCTCGGCGCCATCCTACGTGAGCGTAAGCTCACAATTGCGGTCGCTGAATCTGCCACCGGTGGTCTCATCGGTCATCTCCTAACTGAAGCCCCCGGCAGCTCAGATTATTTCATAGGCGGCATAATAGCCTACGCTGATTCTGTGAAACAAACACTTCTTCATGTACCTGAAGCAACCCTTGACCAATACGGGGCAGTGAGCGAGCCCACGGTATTAGTTATGGCTCAGATTGCCCGTCAGGTTTTCGCTGCTGACATAGGGCTTGCCACTTCAGGAATCGCAGGGCCAGCAGGGGCAAGACCCGACAAACCCGTTGGTCTAGTCTACATCGCCATAGCGCAATACCCAGATCAGCCCATTGCCCGCAGCCACCACTTCGAAGGCACTCGCACCGAGAATAAACTAAATTTCGCCAAGGCCGCTCTTCAACTTCTCCTAGACAACTTCACCTAGACTTGGTGATGGCATCAGTTTGAGCAAACAGTAACTCAACCTACCAGTGACGCCGTAACTCTCTTTAAGGACAATCATTTATCGGGTTCAGAACAATGTCGCCTTCACTCTACGGTTCTCCCAGCTTCCTTGAGCCCCCCGTTTTTAGACCGCCCAGCGAAGCTTATAGCCTCATCCTCCAGGCGACCCTGGGCTGCTCTCATAATAAATGCACATTTTGTGGGAGCTACCGGACCAAGCAGTTCCGCACCAAACCCTTCGAAACATTCCGTGCTGAAGTTGAACACATAGCTAGGGAGCAGGGGGTCCGTCCAAGACGAATCTTCCTAGCCGATGGCGATGCCCTTGTCCTATCCACCGATAAGCTGGTTCGCATCCTTAAGCTCCTCTACAAGGAGTTTTCAGGACTGGAGCGGGTCACCATCTATGGTAGCGCAGCCAATGCAAAGCAAAAATCTGATGCTGAGCTCCGGCAACTCCACGAAGCAGGATTGGATATGATTTACATTGGCCTGGAATCTGGTGATGATGAAGTATTGCGCAGGGTAAACAAGGGTGTCACGAATCAGGATCATATTGATGCTTGTCGCCGAATGATAGATGCCGGACTCGAGGTCTCAGTAATCGTCATCTTGGGTCTTGGAGGTACCGAACTGAGCCGGGAGCATGCTAAGCATACAGCCGCCACCATCAATGCTATTGATCCTCCCTACTTTGCTGCTCTTACCCTAATGCTTGTCCCAGGCACTGAGCTACATGCTCAAGCCCAGGCTGGCACTTTCAATCCCCTCAACCCGCTGGAAACACTCCACGAGCTTCGTCAAATCATAAATGGGCTCACAGACCTCACAAACTGTGTT
>CBDVBC010000343.1:0-2783 GCA_965372125.1 Candidatus Hermodarchaeota archaeon
CGATGGCGGCAACAACATCCATCAGATCATCTTTTACTAGGACAATGTCGCCTGTTTCTACTGACACGTCGGTGCCTGATCCTAGGGCGATTCCGACATCGGCTTGAGCTAGGGCTGGTGCGTCGTTTACTCCATCTCCCACCATAGCAACAATGTGGCCGCGGGATTGGAGTCGCTCTATTTTACTTGCTTTGTCTCCGGGTAGCACTTCTGCTAGTACCTGCTCTATTCCTACACTTTTGGCGATGGCTTGTGCTGTCCTCTCTTTATCGCCAGTCAACATGAGTACGCTAATTCCCACTTGTTGCAGCCGCTCAACTGCCTGTGCTGAGTTATCTTTCAGTGTGTCAGCGATTCCAAGAAGGACTAGTGGTTCATCATCCTTTGCGGCAAATACAGTTGTTTTTCCCTCTCGCTGCAACCCTTCAATATGGCTTTCCAGCTCGCTGATGTCAATTGCGTTCTCACGCATGAACCGATCACTACCCACTCGGATGATAGCCCCCCCAACTTCAGCTCTTGCACCTCGACCGGAGATAGCGGCAAATTTGATGGCTGATGGAATTTCGACACCCAACTCCCCGGCGTATTTGACGATTGCATCTGCTAGGGGATGTTCACTGTTCTTTTCTACCGCAGCAACTAGCGCTAGTGCCTGTTTTGCTTCGACGTTTCTTGCAGGAAAGATGTCGGTTACTGTTGGTCTTCCAACTGTTAGGGTTCCAGTTTTGTCAAAGACCACTGTGTCGATCTTGGGGATTGTTTCAAGACCTGCACCCGATTTGATGAGGATTCCCAGTTGAGCGCCCCGACCAATACCCACCATCAGAGCTGTCGGCGTTGCCAGCCCCAGTGCACAGGGGCAAGCGGCGACAAGAACTCCGATCATAAAACTTAGTGGCAGCACCCAATCAGGGCTCAAGGTAAGGAACCAGATCACGAAGGTTGACAGGGCTAGCAGAAGCACAATGGGCACAAAAACACTTGCGATGCGATCTGCCGTGCGCTGAATTGGCGGCTTCTCAGTCTGCGCCTCCTCGACCATCCGCACAATCTGTGAGAGCACCGTGTCCTGACCCACTCTCGTTGCGCGAACCGTGAGCACCCCGCTTTTATTCAGAGTAGCACCTATCACAGCGTCACCCACCTGTTTGCCAACGGGCATAGACTCCCCGGTGACCATCGACTCGTCTAACGATGACTTACCATCGATTACTAAGCCATCCACCGGAACTTTTTCGCCCGGTTTTACAAGAAGCACATCATCGACTTCAACATCCTCAATGGGTATGGTCATTTCTTTGCCATCACGAATGACCACCGCAACTTTAGCCTGCAAATCCATGAGCGCCCGTATTGCTCGCGAGGTACGTCCCTTCGCTACCGCCTCCAGCGTTCTCCCCAGAAGAATGAAGGTGATTAACAGGGCTGCTGTATCGTAGAATGCGGTAAGGCCTACCAACAGAAAGGTCGCGGCAACGGAATAGAAGTAGGATGCGCTCGTTCCCAATACGATGAGAGTATCCATGTTCGTTTTGCCATGTCTTGCTGCCCGGAAACTGGCTTTAAAGAAAGGGTACCCTGCAATGAACTGAATTGGCGTCACTAAAATAAAGTTGAGAACCATCGGCGGAAGCCATGGCGGCAATAAAGGAAGGATTAGCCCTGGCGTGAACATCATCATAACCACTGGAATCGTCAACGCAATGGAGAACGCCAGGAGCCTCGAGTAGTATCGGATTTCGTGTTCACGAGCGAGGGTTTCTCTATCGATACCAGATACCTCACTCTCTCCCGCATCAAATCCCAGTTTCGCGGTGGCTCTCTTGATTATCTTGAACGTCACTAGTGTATCATCATACTCGATGAGCAGTCGACTAGTCGAGGGATAAGCCGTGGTTGTGATGACGCCTTCAATCTGCTATACCGTTTCTGTTATAGAGTCCCATTCCTCTTCCTGAGGTGGGGGAGTTAACGTAAAAATCATCCGTGCCCGCTTAGCCTTATAGCCAACTGAATCGACGGCTTTCTCCAGAACTCCCCGATCAATCAATTCTGGTGCATACACGACCACCGCCTTTTCATCGAGAAGGCTGACTGTTGCTTGTGTGACCCCTTTGGTTTCCCGTAGCGCTTCCTCGATTGTTGCCACGCAGGACGCACAATGCATTCCCTCGATTCTTATTGACAGGCGTTTTGATTCTCTGTCTTGTTGATCTTGTTCGCTCATGTTTGTGAATCCTCCTCAAGCTGGTGTTTGTAGGAGGCAGCGCAGTGGCTGCAACAGAAGCCCAGTCGCTGTCCCTGGATTTCTTCAAAGTGAGCTCCTTCAAAGACCTTGCACCCACAACTAGCGCACACTTCCAAATTGGATTCAAAGGCTGCAGCGGTAATGGAGGCAAAGCGTCGAAAGAGCTGCCTAACAGCTTTTCGTCCCTTAGTGGTTAGTTGATACTCTCGGCGGGGGCGTTTGCCCACAGGTTTGTCCTGGGAGGATACAATGTTTTGCTGTTCCAACTGCTGCAGGAAAGGGTAGAGAGTTCCTGGGCTCAGGGACTGGCCGGTACGACGACGATATTTAGACAAGATGCCGTAGCCATGGCTAGGGGCCTCGTGGAGAATGAGGAGAACATAGAACTTGGAGAAATCATCCAATGCGGCTTCTAGAGATGGGTAATCCAGTTTTGTAACCTCTTTTTTTGGTAGTTAGTTGTGAACCATTATGATGATATTATTTTTGCTCGCCTTTTATTATACCATAATTCTGACCGCCCTGTGAAAAA
>CBDVBC010000344.1:0-2768 GCA_965372125.1 Candidatus Hermodarchaeota archaeon
GTTCCTTGTGTTTACCTTCAACCTTGACACGATTCAATGTCCCGAACCTCAATCTACCCTTATCTAGCTGGAATTTATAATGTTTACCGAATTACCGCTAGGTTATACTCTCAAATAGATAGCAAATCGACTGCTCTGAGAAGTGTAGGCAGATGCGATGTCGGGGCTGAAGACTCTAATCCGTACTGGCTTCTGCGTCCTCTTCCTTTGATTCTGTCACAGAAACTTCTACTTCGTGACTCTCCCATAAACCATGCAGGTTGCACCAGGCCTGTGCAACGAAAATGGTAGTCTTCTCAAGGGTAATTTGTAATGTCACTTCATATCCATTGGTCATGGGGGGGAGGAAATAAACGCGAGCAACTGGGCGAAGACCCGCATATAGAACCACCCAGTTAATCCAGTGTCCGAGCGTGCTTGGGTGTTCCACGCCGCCAAAGCCACCGACCTTAATCTTTAAGGGGAAGGCTTCACCCGCCTTCACATGTTTAGGCGCCTCCAGGTCAGGGACATGTTTCTTTGTCATATCGCTGTCAGTGGGCTTGTTCATGCCCTCCAGCGTAAATTCTTCTGGACTCATAATCAATCTCCTAACAGAACATTTAGTACTAGGAAATTCGCCTTCCCATTCCTAAAAGCTTTCCTTCAATCATAGATGCCTTTGCCTTTATGGGATGAGGAATGCCCAGTAGAAGGCTAGTATAGCGACTGCGATGGTCATGATTAGAGCGATGGGAGCAGCGCGCCGGAGGACTCGCCCCTCGATGCCCTGCTGGTCGATGACAGCGGCTGCGTTCTGAAGCTTGGCAGGAGAAAGCACACTGGCAAGACCTCCGCCGATCCCACTACTAGCACCGACAACTAAGGGGTTTGCCTGAATCAGTTCTGAACTCAACTGATGGTAGGGCTGGAACATGGCAATTGCTGAGGTTTCGCTGCCGCTAACAAATCCACCTAGTAATCCAAGGAATGCTGCGGATAAGGGGTAGAGCGGGCCGAAGGCACCAGATGTGACGTGTGCCAATACGAAGATTTGATTCCATTGGGGGAAAAGGAGCCATGTACCATCGGGGAGGAGGGTTGTGCCCGAGTACCTGATGATGTAAGCAAGGGCAAAGAAGATGGCTGCGGAGAGGAAAGGGCGCCACGCACGTCGAGACCAGACACGCACAGTATCACTCATTACTCCTCGCGAATGGGGAAGGAAGGGGATAGCGATTAGAATCGCAATTAGAACCCAGAAGTAAGCGTTCCAGAAGACGCGGAGTTTTATTGTAATGCTGCCGATTTGAACTGGGAGAGCAAGTTGAGTGAAGAGAAAGTAATAGATTGGTGGTATTAGGTTGGTAACAAAGCAGAGGGTAATGAGGATTAGCCAAGGGGAAAGGGCGCGGAGCAAGCCCATCGATTTTAGAACAGGCTGGTCCTTCTCCGTGAGAATCGAACGATCTACGAGGGGGAGGCCACGAAGCTTGGCGTACGCCAGCATCACCACAATCACTGTGAGCCCAGAGAAAACGTTGGTAAGGGGGGTTAAGCCGACCCAAGGGAGGTTACAGAGAATACACACTACACCTGACGTTACACCAGTTATCAAAGCAAGAGAGAACGCCTCCCGGTTGAATAGCAGCTTCCGTCCACCCGCAATCCAGAGCATAGCAAGGGCGATGCCTGTGGCAACAACCGGCATGAAAAGCGAAAAGATATGGCCGGACATGTAGAGTGGATCTACACCAGGATAATATGTAGCCCAGTAACTGGCGGGGACAGTATCTGCAAAGACTACTGCTGGGATACCTAGGAGCGCGTAGGTCGTGAGGGGGTCATAACCGATGGCGGGTAGCGCAACTGAAACCAAGGGTGAATAGCCCATCGCCAGCATAACAGGAGGAAGCATGCTCAGGGGTGTTGCACCGATCCCGACGAGGAACAGTCCCAGCCCAACGTTGATGAGCATTATCTGGATGGGCTTGTTCCCTGAACCCAGCGTCTTGAAGAAGACAGTGATACGAGCTAGTGCCCCTGTCCGGACCATATAGGTTATCATGAAGATTGAGGTGACCACCATTAAGGAAATCGGGAAGGAGGAGACGATTCCTGCGGCACTAGCGAGTAACGCTACCACTGGGTTAGTGCCAAAGAAGATGATTGCGATGATGAAGCCGATTCCAAAGGCTACAACCCCAGTTCTATCAGCAGCCCACCGCCGCCCCACCAACAGATAGATGGCTACTATAATCGGTAAGAGGATCAGAAAGCATCCAAGCAGAGGAATTGAAGCCACATAATCAGGAAGAAACATCGTAAGTCACCAGGGCAGGTTTATAATCACGCCATCACTTCTTACCTTTTCTTCATAAATAGTTAATATCGCCCAAGTATTCATGGGTTTCTTGCTCAAATCCTTTATTTCCGTAAAGGACAAAAAGAGTCAATATGCCAGTCTCCTAGTATACCTCTCCAGAGGAGGCGTTCTGATTGACCGAAAAGTTCGATATCATCGTTGTGGGTGCAGGTGTCCTAGGTGTTGCGGCTGCCTATCACCTTCAAAAGAGTAGCCCAGATAAGAGTATACTACTTGTAGACAGCCAACCGGAGGCCGGGCAGGCAAATACAGCAATGAGTGCTGCTGCCGTGCGTAACATGTTCTCCTCTACCACCAATCAGCTCCTTACTGATTCAAGCATTGCTTTCTTCCGGCACATCCAAGACGACCTTGGTTTTGACCTCACGATGCACATGTGCGGATATCTTTGGTTACTCAGTGC
>CBDVBC010000345.1:0-2768 GCA_965372125.1 Candidatus Hermodarchaeota archaeon
GTTCTTTATTTCCACGATGCTTTTCTATCCTTATGATCGTCCCCTACTCTGGATTGCTTTCAAGTTTGGTCTCCTTTCTTGTCTCTTTGGGCTTGGCATATCAGTAATACGAACATTACCTTGGAGTCGTGACAAGCCTAGCGTCTTAGGACTTTTTATCGCCCTCTCTTTTCTGGTCATCGGCGTGTCCTTCGGGGTCTCGGTTTTGCTCACAATCATCGACGCGTCTCTGGGCCTCTCTACTGTCTGGGTTTTTATCGGTCACCGGCATTTCGCCTTTTTACTTATTCCACTAGCTATCATGTCTACGCTTGCGTTGTACAAACTAGTTGAAATGCAGTTAAAATGGGGGCGCCTCCAAAGTCGACTCGTACTCTCTACAATTACTCTCCTGTTACTAACATTCTCAGTTGGTGGAATCTACAATCTCTATCAACCTATAGGAGGATGGTACCCCGAGGGGATGAATCAATCCGAAATTGGAGGAGGCGTTTGGCTCCGAGATATGGCTGACACTCAATCATTTGTTGTTACTGATACTCGTTTGATGATAATGATGCAAGGTATGTTTCCGGCTGACACAAACAGGTTCCGCTTCATTACACTTCAAGAAACATTCCTTTCAAATCCTCTACTAATCCGAGAGGATTCTAGAACACATAACTATACAGTGTACTTCCTAACGAGCGATATGATGGAAACTCACTTCCTTAATGATTATCCCGAGCAATTGCTTTCCTTGGAGTGTTCCGACCCTCTCGACACCGCCAGCTCAACAGCTAAAGTGTATACACGCCTCCGGGCGTGTGTCTACTGCCTCGTTACATAATTAAATAATTTGGAGCGAAAGATGTGATGCGAGTTTTACAGGTGCCGCATGTCTTTTTGCCAAAGATTGGTGGGGTTCAGTTCTACACACTTTATCTGTCAAAAGAATTACAGAGTCAAGGGATTTACGTTGAGGTTCTCTCGACTTGGGATCGGCTGCGAACGTTTCAAGGGTCATTTTCAGGAGTCAAGACAACATTAGCACCTGGATTCCCTAATGTCGGAGGAAACCCTCTTTCTCCTTCACTATTCATTAAGCAATTGAAGATGAACCCCACTTTCGACCTTCTACACGCCCATCCACCACAACTAGCAGCGACCTTTTACAGCTCTGTTGTTCGAAAATGCCTATCGAAGAGACCGCTTGTCATTACATCTCATGGTTTTGCTACTGCAGATTACGTATCTGGTAAAATGCTCCCTCTACTGAGACTGGCTAATGCTGGAGCACGCTTTTCCATCTGTAGAGCTGATGCCATAATCGCTTTGACGCAATATGAACGGTCTTTGCTAATTAGATTTGCTGGTCCTGATATCGCTAATCGAATCCATGTTATTCCAAATGCCACCAGTATTTCTCAAAACATGGTTCGTCGTTTCAAGACAGCGCAAGTCAGAAAGAACTTGGGAATTGAAAAACAATTCGTTATGCTATTTGTTGGGATTTTACGCTGGCAAAAAGGTGTGAGATATCTAATTGAGAGTTTGCAGCATATCACTAACTCCAATTGTATGTTATTAATCGCTGGAGATGGTGTTCAGAAAGAAGAACTGATGCGTTCAGTACCCTCAAAGCTAGCTGGGAGAGTAAAATTTCTTGGAAAAGTTGATCGCGACACCCTCTTCAGATACTATGCAGCGTGTGATGTTGTTGTACTTCCCTCTCTTCACGAAGGGTTCCCAACAGTCTTGCCCGAAGCTTGGATGTTTAGTAAGCCTGTGATTCTAAGTGATATTCCTACTCACCAAGAAATAATTAATAGCTACCTGCCGCGTGCAAAAGACTTACTCGTTAAAACCCGTACAGCAGCTGACATTGCACGGGCTATCCAATATTTTATAGATAACCCAAGTTTCCGAAGGAAGTTAGGTGAAGCGGGGCACAGAGCAGCTCTCTCTCATTTCACATGGCCGATCGTTGGTAGCAAAATCCTTTCGCTCTATAAAAAAATCCTCTCAAAGTAGGTGTTCTCACGAACCTTCCAGTTACTTTTTGCTCTTCCTACAAGACTTATGGGTTGTATCTCACTAGTGAAGACGATAACTATGCCTGACGTTCTGTGGATTATTCGAAGATACAAGAGGGGTGATGAATCCGGGATAATCGCTTTGGCAAGAAATGCCTTTGGGAAGGAATTATTGCCAGAAAAAACTCTCCCAGAATTCTGGAATTGGGAGTTCAAGCAGAACCCTATTGGGGACTCTAGGATTTGGGTTGCTGATGACCAAGGAAAAATTGTTGGGCATTATGCCATCTTGCCTGAAAGATTTAGAATTAATGGCGCAGAGCACATAGTGGGATTAGTTGTCGACGTCATGACGCATTCAGCTTATAGGTACCAAGGAATGTTTACTCGTCTTGGGAATGCTGCTCTAGAAGGTGTTGGGAACGAAGGAATATCTTTCTGTACTGGATTTCCCATGGAGGGGTCAACCGCCAGTATTGTCCTGCCCGGACACTTCAAGGTGGGATGGTTCGTCGCCTTCACTATTCCTGTTTTAATAAGACCACTGAATTTCGAGGCCATAATCTATAGCTTCCTTAGAAGCCGGAAATTAGCTAAACTCGGTGGCTTGCTTACCCCTATCTATGAACATTTACAGTCCCTAAGAGCTAGGGGCTCCTCTAACGATTTAGAGTTCAAGATAGCTGAATCCTTTCCCAATGAAATCACAAGATTCTGGGATAAGGTGTCAAAGGATTATGAAATAATAGGTGT
>CBDVBC010000346.1:0-2764 GCA_965372125.1 Candidatus Hermodarchaeota archaeon
TGCGTGCCTGCAAACCGCGTGTTCCACGGGATGGTGAGTCACGTGCTCCAGCGAGGACCACAGCATTTAGCGCAAAAATGGTGTAATCGCACTGCACATACTTTATTAGATTGACTTTTCGCCGTCCGCCGCCGCCTTTGCGACGCTTGCTTTCCTCTTTTTGCCCTTGTTCGACGCACTCTCCTCTCCAGCGTCCTCGGCCGCGGCCTCCTTCCTTTCTCCCCCACTCTTAACGCGCTGCTTCTTGGGAGCACTTGGTGGCCGCCTTGAACTCGCTTCGGGCCGAGGTCACATGACTATGAATTATGAGTCTCGTGCATTGGGAGAGAAGGATAGAGAAGCTATCGTCGAAATTGCTAGAACTACTTGGGAGGGACATGACCATCTTCCAAGGATGTTTGATGAATGGTTGGTGAATTCTGAGTGCCATCCTATCGCAATTACGATTGAGGAACGAGTAGTAGCATTGGGATGTCTGAGGTTAATTGAGGATGGAAAAACTGCATGGTTAGAGGGATTACGTGTTCACCGAGATTTTCGGGGAAAAGGGTTTGCAAGAAAAATAACAGAGCACCTGAAGGAACTGGCAATTAAGCTGGGGGCAATTAGAACCAGACTAACGACATCACTTGAGAATCCTATTCCAACTAGACTTGCTGAAAGTATTGGAATGACTTGTGTTTCTTCACTAGATATAATCTGGTTAACAAATTTAAGACCTGATGAACAACCTGACAAATCTATTATTATTGATAATTGTAGCGTAGAGGAATTTGTAAGATATTCACATGAACAAAACGAATTGGTTCCAGGAAACGTGATTACTTATTTCTGGTATGCTTTGGATGCAACAGATTATGCTGTTTCCAAACTAAGTGAGATTGCAGGCATCGAATTTCTAACTGCCATGAAAGAATCGAATCTGGTCGGGTTATCTATCGGATACCCTAGAAATTTGGACAACCAAACAGAATGGTGTACAACTATCTATCCGACCTCAAAGGAAACGTTACTCTCATTGCTCTATCATCAGATGTCCCGTTGTGTTGAATCTGGAATTGGAACTCTGATGCTCCAATACCCGTCGAAGTTCAAAGAATCAGTTGAAGATAATGTGCTGTGGAAAAGATCCCGTCATTCATTGACTCTGGGACTATTTGAAGGAATGCTCTAGGTCTTCTGAGGTCTTACGAGTTTATAGCCGTCCTTCTGATGGTTTGGGAGAAGAAGGTTATCTGCTAATCGACTCTTGTTTTATTCACGGGAGCCGTAACACTTAAATGTAAAGTAGACTTTACGTTAAGTAGACTTTACATCACCGGATGGGTGTGGCGTGATCACCAACAAGCTTCGAGAACTCCGCGAACAACAGATGCAAAACGCCCCAAACCCCGCGATTTGGACCCAAGAAGGGCTCGCCAAGCGGGTAGGCGTTAGTCGACAAACCATCATCGCCATCGAAAAGGGCACCTACAACCCCTCCCTAGAACTCGCATTCAAGCTAGCCCACGCCTTCGGTGTAACCATTGAAGAAATTTTCACGTATAGAGGTGATAAGCATGAACCGTAAAATCATAATTAGTGTAGGGTTGGGCGTCGTTGGAATCATTTGCATAGCGATTTTCTTCCTCGTCCTGAGCTTCTACGCTGGACCAATTGTGTTCGCAAAGCTCTGGGAGGGCCTCCCCGCAATCACCGGTGGACTCATCGGTGGAACCATCGGTGCCCTTATCTCGCTGCGCCGCCGACCTGATGAACGAGCAATGCACATCATGAAAGATGCCGCACGCAATGCCTGGGTCTTCTTCGTTCTCGTCTTACCCTATCTCTCGATTCTTCTCTTCTTCACGCCCGCCTGGAATGGAGTCATCGCCGCCATATGGTTGTATGTAGTGTGGTTTATGGCATTCGTCATCTTCGGGGCTACCGTGCTGTACTACTACTGGAAGTGACGGTTTGAACCGCGATTTATCGCAGGCAACTTAGAACTGCTTTCTGTTGAAGACACGGATTGCTATGAGTAACAAAACGATAGAGACGATGACGCTAAAGACGGTTGGGATAACAATTCCAAGAATCGGCATATCCGCTATGCCCCCGAACATTGATGTCAGCAGAGGTACAACGAGAAGAGTGTTGCCTCCATAGAGCATCATGATGACCCCGATGAGAACAGATGGAGCTACAACACCAATCAAAATTCCTGCTGCACAAGATAAGGCAATCATGGAGAGACTGATGGCAAGATTATGGAATACGTTGTCCAAGACCAGATCAGGGGGCAGGCCCCCGGTGAAGTAGTCGATGAGCAACCCCAATCCCACCGCCAATAGGCTGGCAATAGCTACGCAGATGTAAACAGTTAAGAATTTGGCGAGGAGGAGATTCCTTCGCTTGACCGGTCTCACAAGGAACAGATCGTAAACGTTCCGGTTTTTTTCGTTGATAATTGTAGTGGCGAGCAGTAAAGAGGACAAGTAGCCACCTAGCGTGGATACGAGTAGAGCTGAGAGCAGGGAGAAGAAGGTACCTGGTGCTCCTGGCTCCAAGAGATGGGTGACAAGGGTGAACAGAGTGGAGAATACGGGCAGCCCAATCCACAGAGCAATCATCGCCTTAGACTTGTAGAATCCCTTCATCTCGTCTTTAAAGAGAAGTAAGAGGCTCACGTGCCTTCACCTCCTTCTCCTACAAAACGGAGATAGACTTCCTCAAGATTTGGAGTGGCGAGATTGAAGCCACGTATACGGCAATCAAGGACCAT
>CBDVBC010000347.1:0-2764 GCA_965372125.1 Candidatus Hermodarchaeota archaeon
CAGGTGCTACAATTTTAAGGGGGATTAACCCTCCAACAGCTCAGTATTGCATCTTCCATCACAAAAACGGAGGAAAAACAAGCCTTGGCTTCAGAGAAATCGCCTAAACAGGTTAAAGTTCTTCTAGCGGATGATTCGAGAATCTTCCTTCGTGCCGCTCAAATACTCTTAAGTGAATATTATGAGGTCGAAATCGCCTATGACGGTCAGGAAGCACTTGACAAGATCCATGCAAACCCTCCAGATGTTTTCATCGTTGACTTGGTGTTGCCCAAGATCAGCGGTACTCAACTAATCCCCCAGGTCAAAGCTGAATTCCCTAATCTTATAATTGTGGCTCTCACCGCGATTGACGATGAAGAAACCGTTCAGGAGGTTTTGGGTCTAGGGGCCCATCACTATTTAATCAAAGGCGCACTCACCGGTGATGAAATCCATCGGACGGTGGAACGGCTTCTCGCCAAGACTAGTAGCTCTGATTAATTGAATAGGAGTTCCAGGGCGACTTCGGTTTTCCCACAAACCTCTAGGATTATGATTTAGTTTTTCTGGGGCGATGCGTTTCTACAGATCTTCGATTGTGCGACCTGTCTTGCTCAGGTATTCCTCTATCGCCTTATGGAGTCCATCTGCTGCCAGGTTTGAGCAATGCAGCTTAATCGGTGGTAAGCCTTCGAGGCTCTCCGCGATTTCTTTCCTGGTTATCTTCAAGGCTTCCTTCAACGTCTTGCCCTTAGCTAACTCGGTGAGCATACTGCTCGTCGCAATAGCCGCCGCGCACCCGAAGGTCTTGAAGCGGATATCGGTGATGATATCATCTTTGACCTTGATATAGATCCAGATGAGGTCACCGCAGGTGGGATTTCCTGTCTTACCGACGGCGTCAGCATCAGGCATTTCGCCCATATTTCTGGGGTTCTGGAAATGGTCTATGACAGTTTCGCTATACATTTTTTTTCATCTCCTAGCTGGGTGGGTAGAGTGGTGACATGTCCCTGAGGCGCTTAATGATTTGTGGTATGACTTCGGTGAAGCGGTCAATATGGGTTTCGGTGTTATCCCGACCAAGGGTTAACTGGAGCGCACCATGAGCCTCCGCTTCATCGACCCCCATCGACAAGAGTACGTGTGAGGGTTCAAGGGTTCTTGAGGTGCAGGCTGAGCTAGTTGCCACGAGAAAACCCTGAAAACTCAGATGGAGCGTGATAGCCTCTCCCTCAACGAAACTGAAGCGGATATTGGCATTGTTTGGTAAGCGGCGGGTTGGGTGTCCATTAAGATAAGTGTGTTCCATCTTTTTTATTACTTCGTTGATTAGACGGTTCCGGAGTCTAGTGAGGTGCTGGATATTTGCTGTGAGTTCATCTGCTGCAATTTCTGCGGCAATTCCCATCCCCACTATGCCTGATACGTTTTCTGATCCAGAGCGCAGTCCCAGCTCCTGTCCTCCACCCAGAATGACTGGCTGGATTGGTGTGCCGCGTCTGATGACAAGGGCACCCACGCCCCTGGGACCATAGAGGTCGTTAGAGGAGAGGGTCAGTAGAGAGACACCCAAATCCGGGATGTTAATAGAGACTTGGCCTGCGCTAGCGACAGCGTCCACATGTAGGGGGATTTTCGAGTCCCCAGCAATGGCTGCCACTTCCTGGATTGGCTGGATTGTTCCCACTTCGTTGTTTGCATGCTGGATAGAGAATAGAATCGTCTTGTCGGTTATCGCCTCTTTAAGGGCTTCTAGCTTGATGATGCCGTGCTCATCAACGGGAATGCGTGTTACTTCGAATCCTTGTTTAACTAGGAATTTGAGGGGATTTAGGATGCTAAGGTGCTCGACCTCACTAGTGATGATATGGTTGCCTTTGCGACGGTTGCGATAGGCAAACCCGATCAAGGCGAGGTTGTTGGCTTCTGTTGCTCCGCTCGTGAAGACGATTCTATCTTTGGTATCTGCACCGACAAGTTGTACGATTTGCATCCGAGCATTGGCAACCGCCTTAGCTGCATGCTGCCCGACTATGTGAACAGAGGAGGGATTTCCGTAATACTCCTGAAAATAGGGTAGCATTCCCTCGAGAACCCGTTTATCTACTGGGTTGCCCGCAGCATGGTTCAGGTTGACTCTTTCTACCATTTATTTCAGCACCTTCTCAAACTTCTGTAACGTTTCTTAGAAAACCAGTGTCGCGTCAGCTTTCAATGCTAGGTCGTTGAGTGTTGCTGCTCCAACAACCTTCGTGCCTTCTATATAGCCGCCTCTGTCTAGACCGAAAAGTTGAGTGCTTTGGTCGCACACCATCATCTCTACTCCAGCCTCAATGGCTTGATCTATGACTTCGTTTAGGGGAGGAAAATCGCCTATCTTGATTTTCTCGGCTTCTCCCTTTTTCACTACTTTTACTCCGTGAATTATGAAGAAGATAGTGGCATCTATGTCCATCATCTTCGCGGTTGTCGCGAGTACGAAGGGGGCGTAGAGGCGTTCTGGTGTTTCGGGTCCGGTGGTTAGAAGATAGATTATGTTCTTGGTCATGTGGCTTTCACCCTTCGGTCTTTTGGATTAGGAAGCGAATGGAGTCATCGGATCTCTCGATTACTAGAACTGTGTTTCCCGTTCGCTCCGCCCAGCGAGTGATATCCTCCTCAGAGGCAGGGTCGTCGGCGAGGAGCTCAATGACCTGGTTGGGTTTAGCTTCAAGGATGGCTTGCCGGGCCTTGTAGACGGGAATCGGGCAGAACATACCGCGGGTATCTATTGTGCAGC
>CBDVBC010000348.1:0-2756 GCA_965372125.1 Candidatus Hermodarchaeota archaeon
GTAGAAGTTGTTGGGATTTGAGCAAAGACAGTAGATGGGATTGTTGCGATACTGACTAGCAATAGTAGAGATAAAATTAGTATACCCGATATTTTTTTCATTAATCGAATCCCCATAGGATTAATTTACTTCTTCTAGATTGAAAACCGTCTGATTTAAACGCTAACAGTTCTGTATGCGATTTGAAGGAGTATTTGCGAAAACCGCAATGTGTTGAGGGGGTGAAGGCTGCATCACTTGGCTAAGCAGGAATCGAGCTAGAAGACGGCAGGCTTATGTATGCGGTTTTCCAGAATCAAATCTGTATCCTAGTCTAATAGAGACGGGGGATTCGAATAAAATGTTTACAACTAGTGCAAGATTTTTCCCACAAGAATCAAAGCTCCTGAAAGGAATGCCTTGGGTGGGCCGCATAAGTTTCGGTGACCTTGTGGAGAAGGTCGAGGAAATCGCGACCAAGCCCATCATGTGCTCATCATGCGGGGGAGCTCTCACCAACCCTGGCTTAATCCAGATTGACCCTAGCAAGGGTAAGTTCTTTCTCTGCGAGTTCTGCGGAACCATGAACATCATTCCGAAGGGACTGATGCCCGGAGCCGACGTTTCCGAGTTTATGCTTGGCCGGCTAACCGGTACCGCAAAACCCATCACAGAAGACACGCTCCTCGCTGTTATCGATGTTTCCGGATCAATGAGTGGCGGCAAGCTCACAGCAGTCAAGGAATCACTGATCCGCACGGTAACCGATTTGGGTGTTAACCAGCCTGACACAACCTTCGGGCTGATAGCTTTCACCACTGATGTTATGATCTACGACGAAGAGATGAAAGAAGTCCTCAGAATAAGCGGTGACACGAAATACAGCGTAAAGGAAATCACCAAGAAAGTTGAGAAGGCGCTTAGTAAAATCAAGTTCAAGCCACTCAAGAAAACCCGGAAAAAGTGGGTTGAAAGCATAGAGAAACTTCACTCTGCGAGAAACACCGCACTGGGACCAGCTATGGTCGCAGCCTATGTCATTATGAAGAAACGCGGTGGACGCGTCATCCTCCTCACCGACGGCCTGGCCAATGAAGGCGTTGGCCGGCTTGAGGGTGGTTCCAGCCAGGAGGGTGCTAAGCTCTACGAGACCCTAGCTGCACAGGCGGCAAACGCCAGTATAATCATAGACGTTGTTGGTATCAAGGACCCCAGCGCCTTCATGGCACTGGAAGCCCTAGCCATAATGTCTATGGAAACCGGTGGCACGATGTGGTATGCCGATACGTCAGACCTTGCTTCTGCGCTCAGTTCTAGCTCACGGGAGAAAATCGTCGCCCGGGGCGTACGACTCAGAGTGATCACGCCTAAGGGTGTGGAGGTGGCTGAGGTCAGCGGGTTGGGCTCTCCCTCACCTAAGGCTGTGCGTGAAGGTATCCGTTTGGGCTCTGTCACCGCTGACCGTGAAGTATACGTGCGTTTGGCTCCGAAACGTAAGATGAAGGTTGACGAGATTCCTATCCAGCTACAGGTCAGCTACACTGACCAAGATGGTCAGCAGCGGATGCGGGTTTTCACCCAGCGGGTCAAGGTCACTGAGAAAGCCGAAGAGATAATCGAAACCATGGATGCTGAGTTGCCCACCACCTTTGCTGTTCAGCGCGCTGGTGAGGAGCAGTACCGGGGTGACGTACGCCGCAGCCAGGAAATCCTTGAGGAGACTCAAAGAGCTATGCGCGCGGCTGGTGCCAGTGCGCCTCCAGCACTTGCTAAGGCTATGAAGCGGGCTGATCGCGTCCTCACTAGGGAACGAGAAGAAGCTGAGGAAGTCGCTGTGCGACAGAAGGCAGAATCCGCTCGCCGCGCTCCCATGCGGGCAAAACAGGTGGCTGCCATCGCTGACCAAGATGCTGCGGAAAGCATGCAACGTGCTCGAAGCTCCAGCCGAAGACTCTTCAAAGAAGAGGAAGAGGAGTAGCAGATACTTCAACGAACAACAGATACACCTGAACGAAAATCAATCCTACTGCATTGGTGAGAAAACCACCCCGTCGCTGCTTGGCGGTGGGGGTCCTTTCTTTTCTGCAACCATTCGATAACAGTTGATACTTTCCATAACGACAGCAGGGGCGCTCTTGTCATATATTTCTGTAGGCGCTCCTTGCGAAAGATTGAAGTTTCACCAACAAGGCTAGATACTCATGGAGTGGCAGGGCCCTGGCTGTGCTGTATGGGAGATTACACTACAATGCAATTTACATTGTATGCATTGTGGCTCAGCAGCTGGTGTAGCTCGAAGGGATGAGCTGTCAACTGAAGAGGCGCTGCAACTCTGTGACGACCTCAAGAGTATTAACTGCTTGGGGGTCGCACTGATGGGTGGGGAGCCCTTTCTCAGACGGGATTGGCACCTAATTGCGGACCATGCGCACCGCGTTGGTATGGAGGTATCTATTATCACAAATGGCTTCGCTATTGGGAAAGAGATTCTCCAACAACTCGTTGAAATCCAACCAGAACTGGTGGCAGTAAGCTTAGATGGTGGACACGCCGCTATCCACGATGAAATAAGAGGGGTTAAAGGATCCTTTGACCGAGCCCTAGCTGCCATTGATCAGTTCCTTGAGCTAGGATTACCCACGGGTGTTATTACAACTGTGCACAAGATGAATCTGGGTGAACTTGCTGTTATTCGAGAACAATTGCTTGGTAAGGGTGTTGCCTGGCAGATTCAGATGGCAACTCCCTTTGGTCGTCTTACCCGTGAACATGTTCTG
>CBDVBC010000349.1:0-2736 GCA_965372125.1 Candidatus Hermodarchaeota archaeon
AGCTACGCCTGGATAGAGTTATTCCTGGGCTCCAAGAAAGGAGGAAAAGCCAAGAGACTGCTAGAGGATGCTGAAGAAGCCTACACAGCTGGAATAGTGCTTGCAGAGATTGCGAGAAAATACGCTAGAGAGGAGGTTCCAGAGGATCTAATCGCCGAGAGGCTCAGAGCAATAACAGAAGCTACAACAATAGTACCGATAGAAGAAGAGCTAGCGCTAGAAGCTGCAAAACAATACCTCTTCCTAAGAGAAAAAGCAAAGAGGGAGAGGCTATCAACTCCAGGCCTCTCTGACGCGATAATACTAGCAACAGGAGAAATGTACAGCGCAACAATAATTACGGGAGACAAACACTTCAAGAATCTAGAACGGGTTATAATGCTCTAAAAGGTAATTCAAAACAATTCTAGTTATACGGTGAGAGCCCTTTTGGTGCCAGAACATTCCGGGAAAGAGAAGCAGACACAAAAAATCATGCAGCTCCTCCGGGATCTAAGACGAAGATCAATGGGTGCGGTGGAAGGCAATCTACGCCCTAGGTGCGGTTGGTGGCGAGAAGGCTACTGAAGCCCTCCTCGCAGCCCTCCAGGACGAAAGTGCTTACGTACGGTTTGCGGCAGCCAAGACCCTGGGGGGACTTGGGGATCCGCGTACCATCGACTCCTTAATTCAAGTTCTCAAAGAGGATGAATCCCCGAATGTTAGGGGACGGGCAGCTTGGGCCCTGGGCAATATAGGTGTTAAAAGTGGGTTGGAATCCCTCCTAGCATCCCTCAAAGACCTTGCGTGGGAAGTTCGGTGGGCTGCAACCTTAGCCCTGGGGGTACTAGACAATATGAGGGCTTTTAGTCCCCTCCATGCAATCCTCCAAGATAAAGATGAAAATATCCATGTCCGATAGCAAGCAGCGAAAGGCTTGGGACTGCTTGGTGGCGAGAAGGTTATTGAATCCCTCATCAAGACCCTAAACGACGACTTGGCCGGTGTTCGGTGGGTAGCAGCAAAGGTTCTAGGTGAAATCGGCGATGCGCGTGCCATTGCCCCCCTCGTGGAAAGACTCAAAGACCGTGACTGGGAAACCCGAGAAGCGGCAGCTAGGAGCTTGGGGAAAATCGGTGATAAAAGGACGCTAGAAGCCCTCCGCAAGGCACTAGAACAAGAACCAGTTAAGTTTGTTCGACGAGGCTTAAGAGAAGCAACAGAAAGACTCGATGGGAAGGACTAATGTTATTAGGTAGGAAATGACATTTCAATTTAAATCACAAAGAGCAGCCCCAAGAAACATGGCTATTAGGACAGCGAAGAAATTGGGTTTCGGGGCTGTTCCTAGATACTTATAACCAATGGATGCTAGGCTTCCACTTAGGCGTGAGGAGCGAAGCCCCTTTGTTATCCAGTCAATTCGATGAAGAAACGGAGGAAGCGATTGAGCAGCACCTCAAGGACATCGAATCCGAGAAGGAGCGAATCCGAAAGGCAGCAATAGCTGCGCTAAGACGGATAGGGGAACCAGCCGTAAAGCCCCTGATAACTCTCCTGAAACACGAAAGAGCAGACGTCAGGAAAAGGGCAGCGAAGGCTCTGGGACGCCTACGGGACACACAGGCACTGAACCCCCTGCTAGCCACCCTCCAGAAGGACGAAGAAGAAATGGTCCGATCACGTGTAGCCTGGGCATTGGGCGAGCTCAGGGACCGGGAGGCAGTTGACCCCCTGATAACCGCCCTAGAAGAAGACGAATACACAGTCAGAGTAAAAGCCGCAGAAGCCCTAGGAGCACTCCGAGACTCCAGAGGAGTGGACGCCCTCATAGGAGGGCTCAAGAGCGCCGACTGGAGCCTACGCCTCATGTCAGCCTGGTCCCTCGGAATGATCGGCGACCCCCGGGCACTGAAACCCATACGAAAAGCCCTGAAGGACGAGGCAAACGAAACCGTCCAAGAAGCCCTCGAAGAAGCCCTGGCAGAACTTAAAGGGAAGGAATAGCCAAAGGAAAAATAAGACGAAGGCTCTATCATATCAACAGCTGGAAGTGCTGAAACTAGGACGAAATGGGCTTTTAGACCTCTTTTGGGGTCACGGGATAAAACATGGTTTCAAGAGGGCATTCCATTGATATTCTGTCTGACAGAACAAAAGTAAGGACCTGCGCTATTCCTTGAAGAGAGTGGGCCTACAGATTACTACGTCGACCAGATTTCAATGGGAACCTTGATCTTTTGGAAGTGCTTCACATTGTTTGTCAGAACCGTTTCTTGGTTAACCATTGCTACACTGGCGATGATTGCATCGATGTCACCGATTGGTGTTCCTCTCTGTAATAGGTCAGCCAAAAGGCGTCCGGCATGTTCGTCAGCTTCCAGGGAAAAGGGTAGAACCGTGAAGAACTCGAGCAACTTACGCACAGTTGATGCGGCCTTCCGTGGATTCGTCGTCCGGTAAGCACCCTTGAAAAGCTCACACACATTGAGGTGAGTCGTGCAAAGCGCTACCTCGCGTTCATGTAGTTCTTCGAGCTTTGCAACAGCCCTTGGATCAGACCGGAGAAGCGCCACCAAGAAGTCTGTGTCACACAACATTTGTTCACGCCTCACGGAGTACGACCTGTTGGCGTTCCCGATAGACACACTCGACCGCATCAGCAAGTTCGATCTTCGGACCCGCTCGCTTGAGGAAGGCAAGGAGGTCACGGCTAGTTATCCTGGTCTGAGCTAGTCGAAGAACGAGCTTAGTGAA
>CBDVBC010000350.1:0-2729 GCA_965372125.1 Candidatus Hermodarchaeota archaeon
CGTGCCGGTGAAGGGCCCAGCCATCAGTAGAAGGGGATTGTCAGGACCTAATAGATCGGTATCAGGTTGAAGAAGGGGAAAGAGGATGCGGGCAGCCAGTCCCGAGCCACCGATGAATTGGCGGGCCCATTCAACTGGCGTAGCCATCAAATCTATTTTTTTCTTGGTGAGGTCTATTTCTAGGATTTTACCTGTGAATCCATAACTAGTATCAGGTGTCATACACATTCACATCTTTGATCTTAGATATCGATTAGAAGTCGACACTTTTGCCCTCGAAGATGTATCGCCAAAGGTTTCGGATATCCTCATTTGTGGGCTCCCGGCAGTTGAGAATATTTGTAGCTGATTCCTCAGTCAGTCGAACCAAGTTGCCGAAGGTTTTCTCAAACTTCTCAGGAGTGATCCCGTACTCCTTCAAGGATAGTGGGAGCTTCATTATTCGCATTAATTTTTGAGTCGCGTCACGGAGTTTTAGAGAAGCAGTAACATCGTCGTCCTCGGAATCAGCCACACCAACATCTCGGGCAAGCTGTCCGTAAAGGTCGGCACTGGTCTTCAGACCATACTCAATGGAATAAGGCAATACCATACCAACGGCAATTCCATGCGGCATCTTGTAAAGGCCGCCGCAAGCATGGCCGAACGAGTGTGAGATTCCCAGCTGAGCGTTACTCCAGGATAACCCGCTGATTGTTGCCGCATTGTGGAGCTTTTCTCGAGCCTCCATATCATTCGGGTCTTTGAAAGCGCGGGGGAGGTACTTGAGGAGAAGCTTGATGCTATGGATTGCTAGGGCATCGCTGAAGTCGTTTCGCCATTGAACGGTGTATGGGTCAATAGCCTGGGTAAGGGCATCCATGCCTGCAGCTGCTGTTATCTCCGGGGGCGCTGTCTTGGTAAAGGCTGGGTCAAGAATAGATATGGAAGGTATGAGAACTGGATGGATGAGCTCCATCTTACGACCACTTTTACTGTCAGTGATAATGGCTGCCCAAGTTACATCCGAGCCAGTCCCGGAGGTAGTTGGAATTGCGACAAGAGTTGTCTTCACAGGGAGAATCGGAGTTAGTGGAGTTATGTCATCCATTGGCATTTCTGGGTATTCAAAGAGCACCATGGCGACCTTTGCGACATCAATGCAGGAGCCGCCTCCTAGACCTACGATTAGGTCAGGCTTGAAGGCGCGAACCTGCTTGAGGCATTGATTCACTACTGTGTCAGGAGGTTCTGGTAGAACCCCATCAAAGTGGGCAACCTCCTTCCCTGCCTTCTTGAGCTTCTCGATGACGCGGTCGAGGACACCTAGCTTGACCATTGTCTTGTCAGTGACGATGAAGGCGCGAGTACCCTCCACCTCTTCAAGGTAATCAATGGCATCCTCGCCAAAAACGATTAACGGGGGTGAGCGGAAAAACCACATATTCACTTAGCTCCATGAATTGGTTGTCTATTCATGGTTGTACCAGTAGAAAAGTTGGTAGGCTTGAACATCAAATTCCTTGATGCAAGCAAGGAGAGTTAGATGGATAATGTATTATCCCAGAAACGGGCAAACTAGACTATTTTGGCTAGAACTCAGTTTTAACCAGTTGAGCCGTGCGGACTAGTTCCTTGGCTGCCCGGGTGGCTCGCATTACTTTGGCCCGGTCACCTGTTAGCTTCATTTTTCTTGTCAAGAGTGCCTTGATTGGGTCAAGGCGCCCCTCAATAATAGCCTGCCAGTTCTCAATTTTCCCTTCATAGATGAACGCGGTTTGCTTCGCTTCCCGGTTGGGTAATACCTCATGTTTGCGGCATTTACCGTGCCACAGGTCCATCCATAACACGATCTCTTCTGGAACACCTGCAGCCTCGTCAGCCCATACGACGAATAGGAAGTCGCCTTCCCATTCCGCGGCTGCTTCTTCATAGGCCTTGTTTCCGTTGAGTGCTTTGATGTAGGCATCTAGCCACTCTTCTGAACCAAACTTGACCATTTTTTATAACACCATTAGAGATATTGAATGATTCACTCTCACTGCTTAACTCTTAAAGTGATTTGGTTGAAATAGAAAAATTGGCCTAATCCCGTTCTAGTTTCAAAAGATGCTAGAGAGAAGGGAGGGATCGATGTTGGATCCGCTGGCGATTATCACTACGCGTTCTTTGGGTTGAAACTTGATTTTTCTTTGGAGAATTGCTGCAACCCCGACAACACCAGCGGGTTCGAGGATGCGGCGTTCGTTTTCCAGCGTCCACCGAATAGCTTCTATTAACCCACTTTCCTCGACTAACACAACATCATCAACGAAGCGTTTGGCGATGTCGAGGTTGATTTTCTCAGTATTCCCTGCTAGCCCATCGGCGATTGTATCCTCGATAGGGACTTGAAATAAACGTCCTGCGTGATAGTTCTCATAGAAGGCCCCTGTTGCTGTGGTTTGGACACCAATGACTCGGATTTTTGGGTTAACGGTCTTGACCCAGAGGGCTATTCCGCTGATTAGTCCTCCACCGCCGATGGGTACCAGTAGCACCTTTGTTTCAGGTAGGTCTTCTAACACTTCGTAGCCTATGGTTCCTTGTCCTGCGATGACTTCAGGGTCCGCGTAGGCGTGAATTAAGGTGGCCCCTGTTTTGGTGGCAAGTTGATGGCTGTGGTCAGCAGCTTCGTCATAGTTGGCACCATGATACACTACCTTTGCACCATATGATTTGCATTTGCTAACCTTGAGTGGAGAAGCACC
>CBDVBC010000351.1:0-2716 GCA_965372125.1 Candidatus Hermodarchaeota archaeon
AGGCCTCAGTAGTGGGGTGCACAGTACTGTCAGAGATTGTTTCAATAACATCATGCCCGATTGTTAAATTCATTTCTAGGTCGAGGCTGTTGAGTAAGTAGTTGATTTGATCATTAGTTCTCACAAATGAATAGTGGACAGTGGATGAATCGCCTAGAACTAGGAGCCCTCCGCCGCCGCTCACCCAGCTGGTAACTGCTGTGCGGTCGCCGCTGGTGTAGTTGTAGTCAGGGGATATCACGATTAACATGTCATACTTTGACAGGCGGCTCAAGGTGAAGTTGTCACCGGATGCTGCAGCGTATAGCTTGTCAAAGGTGTAACTGTGGTTCACCAATAAATCTCGCATGACATAGTTTTTTCCTGGGTAGAGGCTCATGGTGTCCCAGACATCCACAGCTCTTCGGGGCTGATGGCTGAGGTCAAAGACGATGCGCCCCTTGGGGCGGGGACACAGCCAGTCAATGGCGTCTACGATGATTTGTTCAAAGTCGGGGTAGATTGGGTCTGTCTCGTCGCTGAGGTGGACTACTCGCCCGCCTCGCAGGGTGTTGTCAAAGGCGATGACTGTCACGTCATTGGATGAGGCATTCTTGGTCACTAGCTGAACAGCATCAGAACCAATAACTGAGGTCTGAACCGCGGTCCAGTTAAAGGTGGCAAAGTCTGCGTTCTGCTGGGTGAGGGCGTCGTTCACCTGGTAGCCCTTTGTGACAGGGTGCCGGGTTGTCACAGTCTGATTCTCGGAGTAGACGTAGCTCCAGTAGACTCCGAAGCCATCGTCACCGATTGACTCGGGGATGACCCCCGCATAGCCAATGAAGGCAGCGCCACAGTCTAAACTGAGGATACCACCGCCACCGAGCCAGAACTCGGCCACATAGTTTACTATGCTTTCACGGGGCAGCTGGTCAGGTAGTATAAAGACATCATAGTCTGCGGTCATGAGTTCGTGGTTGAGGATATCAGCGGTTGTCAAGAGTGACACCTGATATCCTGTTCCTTGAAGAACTCGTTGAACTTCACTTACATTGTTACGAAGTATTCCTGCGTCGGCATAGCTGGGCAGGGTGACATTGGATTCGCTGTAAATAGCTACCCGGATAGTCCGCGGCGCAAGAGGCGGTGGCGGAGATACGGTGAAGCTGCTTGCCGCGGGAGCCGCGGCGGTCGCTCCGAAGGCACTGAGAATCGCTGGTGGGGGAAGGAAAACGCCCCCAAGGCAGATGAGACATAATATTAGAGTAATTTGGGTTTTTTTCATGGGATAATAATCCCTCGGAACCCCCCACTTTCGACCATTCCTTATAAACTATGCTAGGCGTCTATTGGAAAAAGAGAGGAGGGCTAGGAAGCACTGCTCCCTAGCCAGGAAGTTTGGTTGCTGTTAGCTCTTTCGTCGGCGGAGGAGGAGGATGACAATTAGGAGCACAATCACCATGATGCCAAAGCCGATTAGAAGTCCGATGAAAAAGTTGGTGTTCAGTGTAAGGATTGGGGGTTGGATGACTACGTATCGGCAGGTTGCGCTTGTTGCGCCGATGTATTTGGTGTTCCCGCTCCAGTAGGCGTAGACCGTGTAGTCGCCGTAGAGGTCGTTGAGGCCAGTTGAGGCGTCGAATCCACCGGTGGAGTTAGTAGTGGTGCCAATCTCGTACCAAGCACCGTCGGGTTTGGTGATGTGGATGTAGACTGTTTCGTTGACGACTCCAGGGGAAATTGCGCCAGAGAAGTAGGCGATACCATTCAGGTAAACCATGGAAGGGTTGACCACACAGGTAATGCTGGAACTGCCAACAAGCCGTACTTCGATCCATACATGGCCAATGACCTCGTCATCTACTGTGCCAACGAGGTGCAACGACACGATTTCTGTAGGCACTGTTGTTCCTGGTATACTGATTCTGATCTCTAGTTCTCTCGATTCACTGGAGTTAAGGTAGAAGTTGTTGGGCGTAATGGACACCTGCCATCCCGATGGTAGAGCGCGACCTCCCGGAGGTGGGGGACCGACTGCCACTTTGACAAGTCCACGAGCCTGAAGATTGTTGGTGATCCAGACGGCTCGTGTGATGGTAGCAGGGGCTCCGGCCAAGGCTGTGACGATGTCGAGGTTTCGATAGCATACGTTATCGTAGAGGTTAATGTCAGTAGCACACTTTGCTTGTACACCGATACACTGGTGGATGGGTGCCATGGTTGGGATGGACCAGTCCACATAGACATCTACTTGGGCACCAGGAGCTAGGGATGCGATGATGTAGCTGTCGATGTAGGTCCACGCCGTGGGGTTGGGATCAGCGGACAGGGGAATCCACTGCGCGAAGCCGAGGCTCATGTTGTGGTAATAGAAGGAGACGTTGATGTTGGTGGCTGTATCTGTTCCTAGGTTCTTCACGCGGGCGTAGATGTGGTTGACGCCGGGGCGCTCGGGCTGGTCATGGTCACTGGGGTTGTAGCCGTTGCTGGGTGCGTCTACCCAGATTTCCGCGCCGGGCTCCCAGGTCCATCGAATGGATCCTGGACTGGGCGGAGGATAGTGCTTGGGTCGGTTGGGACAGACGCGGATATCTACGAAATCGTCGTAGAAGATTTCACCCCAGGTTTGGACAGCGTACTCAGTGAACCAGACATGGTCGTCGTCTGAGATGGTTGTGTAGAGGGGTAGGCAATTGGGTGTGGGGAGCGTATACTCATAGGTAATGTTCGTGGGGAT
>CBDVBC010000352.1:0-2714 GCA_965372125.1 Candidatus Hermodarchaeota archaeon
CGCAGCATACGAGTATAACGAGTTTTAGATATCAGGGTGTTTTATAACAGGTAGAGTATCTTTTGCCCAGACCCAGGCGCCACGATCGAAATCATAGTTACGAAGACTAACAGGTGGTTGAAATGTCCAACCGTAAGTTTCCCACGCTGGTTTCACCATTGTAAGAGCGTTGATCCCACATTCGTGCAATTGCTCCTGGAGGGAGGTTACAATAGCAACTGAAGCTTCTTTTGGCACAAGTAACGCCGCTGTTGCACATCCATCGTTATAGATAGCTCCAGCTATGTGCGGCATTAGTTGGAGTGAAGTAAGTAGTTGAGCGGATTCCTCATGTGACGCCTTTACTAGCAGAGAAATTACCGCATTAAGCCCGATGATAATCAATCCCACTCCCAAAGGTGGACTAAGTAGACCTAATTTTTCTAGAACGCGAACACGGCGTCGATAGGGGCCATGTTCACCCTCACGATATCCTGCTAACCGGGCCTCTTGCGCTTCAGTAGAAGCCACACGGTCTGTCAGGAAAAATGAGCTAGTCGCTCGCCGCATATACACGAAATCTGCTGGTTGGAGTTTCACCCTAGTAGGAGGAGTTAACGTCGAATACTGAACCGTCTGAATCGGAGGAAGTAGAGAAGATATCTCTTCACGAACTAAACGGAAAACATTCTCTAATATTGGTTCGTAGTCTTGTGGCCAACCACCCTCTTCAGGTTTGTAAAGTGTGAAGTTCCTGTGTTGCACGTGTTGAATTACTGTTCGGATTTCTGGATAAGGTAGATTCCAAGCAGCAGCTAGTCCAGTTACCCACTCTCGAAATCGTCCAATGCGACGAAAAGGAATTGCGAAAGTGCAGAAGATAGCATCACTGAATTCCCAAATTAATAGGGTATAACGGATTTTCGCTAGTGCCCTACGAAGTACCCAAAGAACTCGTGAATCCGTTGAGTGAAACGCAACTGCAACTCGTTGAAGACCAATCAGCGGTAAATTCACATAACCAACCAAACGAAGCAGATGTCTATCCGCCATTTTTCTTAGAGCCTTGCTAACTGAAGGCTGAGTTAGTCGAACGCGCTTTGCCAACTCTTCTTGCGAAATCACTGGTTGCTCTGCTAATGCAATCAGAATTCGTATTTGAGTCGAATCCAGAACCCTGTGGTAATCAAACATCCATCGTTCTAGAGCAGTAGTAAACGCTTGAGTAGTAAGAGGGAAGGAAACTCCACAGAAGCAAGCATTTAGCCAAGGAATTACCTTTTGCAGGAAAGTTCCATCGACTATTTTATCGAAGAAATGAAACCCCGCAGTGGGATTGTATTGATATGATTCGTACTCTTGTGGAATAGATACTGTTTCCCAAATGAGTTGAAGTTTTTGACGAACTCGGTGGCGTTTAACTCCATATTTGAGGCCACCATACAACCCTAGATCTGCAATCTCCGGAACCGAACGAACCCGGTAGCAAAGATGCTGAAGAATAGCTTCACGCCAGAGCACCCAATCTATTAGGTGGTTCGCGGAATGTAGTAACTCCTTTGCTACTAGTAATTCTGATGTATTGTCTGGGTTGAGTACCTCGGAGACCCCAAATCGTCGGTTATCTAGATTGAAGGGTATATCACACCACCGGACATTTTTAAAACGGGGTTCCAATGGTGATAATTTGAGTATGGTACTGACTTGGCTCTCAATTTCTGAAAACTTGGAGGCTATATCGTAGTCCATTTCTTCTAATCGCCCATCTTTATGCTGTCTACTTTCTTTGATAGAGTTAATCAATCAAAAGTGAACCGCATCTGCATCCTATTATTGATTAATGTCTATAGAATATCTTTAGTTTGCCCTATCGGAATGGATTCACAATCCAATACTAATATTTCACTAAAAAGAGTGGTATTCGAAGGCATCTCATTTCAGACACCCTCGAACGTTTAAATTTTCAACCTGGAGCTGGATCCGGACGAGATGGGGGGAACATTAGTGATAACCTCCGTATTGGGTGTTTCACAAATCGCCCCTCGAAAATCAGATATAAAGTGCGGAATCAGTGTGCAAAAACCTACACTCACAACATTTTGTGTTGCTCAATCTTTGCGTCTATGTGTGGTTTATTAGCCTATTTGGGATTAGATTGTTGGCACGAACATAGGGCGTGTCCGGGTGGCTGTGTGGTGTTGTGTGCTCTCCTGAACGGTTGGGTCCCCATCTTTTCTCCGTGGAGGGTTCACACGCTCCTTTTGCTGGCTTCGACCGCCGCATAAGACCCAGGCTGGCTGGGGGGTACATGGGAGCGGTCGAGCTCCAGCCACCAGACCACCCGCCTTTTTTTTAAAGCAGCCTCGTACTGAATTAGTGAATATGAGTCTAGCTGGTTCTAGAACGATAGTTCGGAACCAAGAAATGACTTGCTGTGTGTGAGAAGGAGGAGTGGTAGCGGGGGGTCGATTTGAACGACCGATCTCGGGGTTTCTCAATGGGGTTTATGAGCCCCGCGGGATACCCTGGCTTCGGGGATCGAACCTGTTGGCCCGACCTTACCCCACCCCGCTATGGGTGTACGATTACACTTATCGTGTTCGATAAAAGTCTTGTGCAATTCATTGCCAAAGATGAAGAATCATTAGAGATGTATTTCCAGTATTTACCTATACAGGCTTTGTTATATTGATAATTATACGACAAGATTTTAGCACTATAGTAATAAAATTTCT
>CBDVBC010000353.1:0-2713 GCA_965372125.1 Candidatus Hermodarchaeota archaeon
AATTGCAGAACGTGCTCCCGATTCACCTGAGAACATAGAAAAACTCACCAAGGCTGCAAAAGCAGTCCTGGGAGTAGATAGTATTCCTGCATGAAAGGAGGAACAAAAATGGTCAAATTAGATGTTAAAGTCGACTTCGATCCTGCGAAAGGACTCATCACCGTCTCTGGAACCCTCATGGCATTTCACTGCCACCACTATAACACAAATCTATATCAGACGCTGATGGACATAGAATATGTTGATGGATTGGAGATTCTCAGAAAAGCTACCGAGAAGGCAGTTCATGGACAGTTCAAAACAATCTACAAGGATCATGGGAGCATATCATTTAGTGATAAACTAAGTTTGGCAGAGCAACTGTATAAAGCCTTCGGATCTGGATTATTGGTTCTAGGAAAGCTCTCAGAAGAAGGAACAGGTTCCTTCTCAAGCCCTTCATCTCATCTTGTCAAGGGATGGATTAGCAAGTTCGGGAAGAGGAAAGAAAACCTCTGCTCCTATACCTGCGGCTTTGTAGCAGGCGCCTTAGCTGCTGCGACCGGGAGTCCAGTGGGCACCTTCAAGGTAAAGGAAACACAGTGTATGGTGACCGGTGCTTCAGGATGCCAGTTTGAGGTTACCAAGTAAAATCGAGGTGAATGAAATGACAATCGGTCCAACTGAAGAAGAAAAAATAATTAAAGCTGTTCACGGTCTCGGACTCAGCGGTGACGACGAAGGCATCATCGAGGCCTTTGGCGTGCTCCTGACCAACAACTACGGAGACTACTACAATACACTCTCCTTCGAGTTCGAAAGAGAAGTGATGAAAGCTGCAGGTGATGAACTCGAAGAGGTCACGGCAGAGCTCCTTATCGGTGCAGCACAAGATTGCGCAGTCAATACATTAGGCGGAATTTGGTCCTCACCCGAGTGGGACGCAGTCGTTCAACCCTATGTAGAGACAAAAGAAGACGCGGTCTATGGAATAGTTGCTGTTTGCAATGCGCTTGGATGGGGACATATCAAGGTAAAAGAGATCGTTCCCTTCGAGAAACTCGTGTACGAAGCATACTCGCCCTATGAGGCGCTGGGGTATGTCGAGAAGTATGGTGCAACTGCAAAGCGAGGTAAGTGCTACATGCTTGCTGGCGTTGCCGGTGGCATTCAGCATCTTGTCTACCCAGCGGGTAGCGAGAGCAAATCACTTGCTGAAGTTCGACCAGTGCCCGGAAAGACGGACCTCAAGGCGATAGCTCTAAAACCCGAGTACCTGTGTGCTGACGAAGAAACATGCATCGCAAAAGGCGACAAACACTGCACGTTCGTTGCCACCAAGATCGGATGAGCTAGCTCATCCGCATCCTCCTTTTTTTCCTGTTGCAGTTTTTCTGGGCACTTCGTTCCCCCCTAGAAGAACCATTCCTTCACCTAGTTGTATCTGACTCGGGGGTCGAGGAAGCCGTACATTATGTCTGCTATAAAGTTGGCAATCACCGTTGTCAACGCGAGGATATAGAAGATTGCTTGTAGAACTGGGTAGTTCTGGGCCATCACGCTGTCGAAGATGTACCGCCCAACTCCGTACCAGTTGTATACCGTCTCGGTGAGTGTCGCCCCGCCTATGAGTCCACCGAAGGTGAAAGCAATCATCGTGACCAGGGGGAGTATGGCGTTGCGCATGGCGTGTTTGAACAACACCGTGCGCTCGTCTACGCCCTTAGCCCGGGCGGTTACGATGTAGTCCTCTGTCAGGACATCGATTAGGTTGTTCCGCATCACGAGCATGTAACCTCCATAGGAGACTAGAGCTAGTGTGAAGGAGGGGAGAACAAGGTGGTGGGCGACATCCAATACGTGGAGAAGCGGGTCGTCGTACACTGGAGTGCTAACTGTGCCACTGTAAGGGAAGAGCCCAACCAGCTGACCGGTGGGACCGGGGACCCTGATGTAGAAGCCGAAGACAAGGATCAGAATCATCCCTAACCAGAAAGTGGGAATCGAGTAGAAGCTAAGTGCACTTGTGACCATTCCCACGTCGGATTTGGTTCCCCGCCTTGAAGCAGCCCAGATGCCAACAACTACACCGATGATTATCGTAATGAAGGCAGCTGTACCCATCAAGAGAAGGGTATTCGGCAGCCTGACCGTAAGAGACTCAATTACCGGCCGGAAGCCTTCACTGAAGGAGTTGCCAAACTGGAAGGTAAGCATGTTCCGGAGATACAAGACAAACTGGATGTGTAGAGGCTGGTCTAATCCCCAAAGACGGCGAAGAGCATCGATCATCCCAGGGTTATCCATGTATACAGGAATGAGTAATGTCGTCGGGTCACCGGGCATCATCCTGAAGATGAAAAAGTTGAAGGTAATGGCCCCGAAGACCAGAATCACACTGTTTATTATTCTTCTTACGATGAATTCACGTAAACCCATGATTGAACACACTCCTGTCCTGAATAGGGGTTTGGGCTGAATATTATCCTAAGGTTTAGAACGGTGTGTTCTATGTTTTAGAACAGAGAAAGAAGAGATTACAGTAGCGTGAACGCGCCTATATGCGAACCAAGACACCAGTTCTCTGTGGCAATATGAAACTCACTAAAAGTTAACATCTATGTTTCCTGCTAATTTTCTTCACTTTCTTTCTTTTCTTCTTTTGAGAAAAAAATCATTTGTGGTTGGGTGTTTTAGCCGAAACAGAAACGCTTATATATTCATTTTATCAAAT
>CBDVBC010000354.1:0-2700 GCA_965372125.1 Candidatus Hermodarchaeota archaeon
ACCTCGTCTTTATTGCCACGTGATGTGTGGTAGTAGGGGTTTGAGTGCTGGGGGGATTTGGGTTTGTTTTTCTAGGTGGGGTTGTGCGGTTAGTTCTGTGTCTTTGTCGGTTTTGAGGGTGTGGAGGATTGTGCTGGCGAATAGTGGTGAGATGTCGATTGTTTTGAGCGGGTTTTCTGTGAGGTCGAGCATGGCGAGGGTTTTGCAGTTTTGGAGTGGGGTGAGGTCTATTTTGGTGAGTTTGTTTTTGGCGAGGAAGAGCCATGCTAGTCTTGGGCAGTGTTGGAGGGGGGTCAGGTCTACTTGTGTTAGTTTGTTTTCGGCGAGGTCTAGCATGTCTAGGCGTGGGCAGTGTTGGAGTGGCGCCAGGTCTATTGTGTGTAGTTGGTTTCGTGAGAGCCAGATGCCTTCGAGGCGGGGGCAGTTTCCCAGGGGGGTTAGTTCGATTGTTTTGAGCTGGTTTTCCCAGAGGGCGAGTCGTTGCAGGCTCTGGCAGCTAGCAAGGGGCGCCAGATCTATTGTTGTGATTTCTTTGTTGGTGAGTTTGATGGAGCGTGTTTCTGTGTCGATTTCGGCTGTTTCTTGTGTGCCATCTGTTTTCTGGTAGTGGAGCTTGACTGTTTTCATTGTTTTCTGCTTCTCTAGGTTGGTGGGATACCTTTTTTTGGAGTAGGTAAAAGCTTTTTTTAGAAGAAGTATTGCATAGTTGTATCTCTATGGATGTGCGTATCGGTGCTTGAGCTGATTGTATTTATTCTGATGGTTCTTATTTTCCCTGGAATCCTGTTTCTCATGTTCTACGCTTTCTATCTTGAGTGGGTGGATCGGAAGTTCTATGCTGACCTGCAACACCGTTTAGGCCCCATTCACACTGGGTGGCGGGGTATCTTGCAGCCCTTCGCTGATTTTGTGAAGCTGATGGCGAAGGAGGACGTGACACCAGCCGCTGCGGATAAGATTGGGTTCACTTTGACTCCGATCATTGCGTTGACTATTCCCTTCTTGACCTTGATGTTGGTGCCTATTATTGGTTCCACAGGCATCGTGTTCTTTGAGGGTGACCTGTTGATTATTGGTTTTATGAGCACGATTTTTTCGATGACTCTATTCTTGGCGGGTTGGTCCTCGTCTAACCGGTTTGGCTTTACTGGGGCGGTTCGTGGTGTCATTCAGATGCTTGCTTACGAGATACCTCTTCTACTCGGCTTGTTTGCAGCAGGTATAGTTGCTGGTAGTCTCAGCCTCTCAGGTGTCGTTATTTACCAGATGAACCTTGGGATACCTCTTATCTTTTGTCTGCCTTTCATGGGGCTCTTTGTTGTTTTCCTAATTGCTGTTCAAGCAGAAGCTGAGCGCCTTCCCTTCGATACGCCCATCGCTGAGACTGAGATTGTGGCTGGCTGGGAAACCGAGTACTCTGGTAAGAAGTTCGCTTTCTTCCGCTTGGCAAATAGTCTTGAAGTTCTGCTGGGAGCTGGTTTAGCCAGCGCCGTCTTCCTTGGAGGCCCTCTTGGACCCGAGATGCTCCTCGTTGCCTTCTCAGGCTTGGACTATGCAACAGTAATCGGCGGTACACCGCTATTCTTCCTTATAGTACCGCTGGGACTGACGAATCTTATCTTCAATATTCCTGCAGTCCTCTACTATACTTTCTGGTTCTTACTGAAAACCACGTTCATTGTTCTTCTACTGTCCAACATGAAAGGGCTTTTAGCCCGCTGGCGTATTGACCAGATTGTGCGTACTAGCTGGAAATGGGTCATCCCCTTCAGCCTGCTAATGGTGGTCCTAGTAGCGCTATGGCCACAAATACTAACTATAATTGGATGGATTTAACATGCCACGACCAGGTGCATTACAAGGAGAAGCTCTTAGGATTGTTCTAAGGCGTAAGACCGCTACAATCCGTTATCCCTTCGAGCCGGCTGTCAGACCGGATCGTCTACGGGGTAAAATGAAGCATGATATTGAAAAATGCAGAGGCTGCGGTCTTTGTAAGAAGGACTGTCCAGCTGGCGCTATTGAGATGATTCCATCGACCGCGACTAAGACTAAGAAGAAGCCACAGTTTGACCTGAGTCGATGTATTTTCTGTGGGACTTGTGAAGCTCACTGTCCGGCAAAGGCTATCGAATTCACTACCGAGTTCGAGCTGGCCTGCTTCACTGCTAAGGGTCAGATAGTTGTCTCAGAGGATCCTAAGGAGTAGTTTGGCGCTTCTATTCTATAAGACCTAGAGCTCTCATATGGTCTGCTAAGAGGAAGATTGCCTTTCGGGTGATTGACTCTTTGTTTGTGCCAGCACAGACAATTCGTCCGCTGCTGAAAATTAGAAAGACCGCTTTAGGAGTCCTCATTCTGTAGATGAGACCGGGGAACACTTCTGGCTCGTATAGGCATCGTTCGAGTGACATTTGAGCCATATCTAGATCGACGCGGCTGTGGAGATCACCACTGGCTACGATGTTTTGTATTGTAATCTTTGGTATTCCAGAAACTGTAATGCCCGCTGAACGGATTTTTTCGATAACTGTTTCAACAGCACGCTCCGCTTCACTTTCCCTGCGGAGCCCAGTTATTACCATCCGTCCACTATTGAATACGAGAATAGTGGCTTTTGGATTCTTTACTCGGAGCATCAAACCAGGGAATTGCTCCGGGTTATATTCCGCTTCTCGCTGTTTTCGAGCGAGCAGGTTC
>CBDVBC010000355.1:0-2695 GCA_965372125.1 Candidatus Hermodarchaeota archaeon
CCCCCTAGACCTCAGCATCAAGGCCGACGCCCTCAACCCCCAGGACCGGAAGCTCCTGGAATCCTACATCGAGTCCCGCCCCCTCTGCGCCACCCACCTCGGCCCCACCTGCACCCCAACCGAGGGCCCCACCACCGCCCGCCTAGATTTTGCGGGTATCTCTTGCGCCCTTAACCAAGCTCAAATCCAGCAAATCTTCCATAGTCTGGCATTCCTCCTCCAAGAAATCATAGCCGACCATGCCCTCGCCCAACAGGGCTTTCACCCCGCTCTTCTTCAGCACTACAAACAGCACTTGATTGAAGGTACACTGTGGCCGAAGCCACGCGACCTTGTGGAGATAATGAAGTTGACAGCGGACTTTTCATCGCGACCTGACCAGGTGTGTCTCTGCCTCATCCGATGGGCAGCAGCCGCAGTTTCAAGTAATCTACCAAGGAGGGTGTACCAGAAGGTGCGAGAGCGGTTTACCAACCTCGCCTATATTGTCAGTGCTAATAGTCCAGGTTTTAAGGCGTCAGAACGCTTTGACAGGGCCGCAGAGTACTTCCGACAACTGGATTTCGGAGTGTTCCGCAGCCCCTCCCAGACCATCATCGAGCTGCAACACCTCTTAGGGCTTACCGACCTCAAGGTCCAGGGAGACTGGTCGCGTTAGTCGGGTTTAGTAGCCTACTGAAAAACCTTATATCTTACCCAACCAATGCTCCTAGCTGGAATACCGCGAGGGAAACATCACCCAACACAGCCACTGGTGGTGGCGATAGATCAAGGCACTTCCATCCCCCCTAGAAAAACCATTCCCTCTCCCCTCCAATTGTGTCCTTTTTTGGATGCGCCACGATCCGCTATAACCCCACAGTTCACACTTGGAATGTACGACATACTCTCCTTCGGGGAACCGTCCGGCACCCCACAATACCCTGTAGACCAATTCGCGGCTAGCGTCGCGTACTTCGGGACACACTATACCAGCGCAGTGTAAGTAAACTAAAATAGTATACTGAGAAGGAAGACAGGTGAACAAACAAACCTCTTTACTCACTCTTCTGGGCATCCTGCTGGTGGGACTCGGAGCCCATATCCCCCAGCAGAGCCTAGCATCCTTCCCCAGTGCCCTAGGGGTCGGTGACATGGCTATCTGGGAGTCGGAAGGTCATTACATCGGCCCTATAAGAGCGGAGAGTCACCGCGTAATCATCGATGAGATAGACGCGGACACCGTGTGGTTCCGCAAAGCCTACTGGTACAGCCCGCCCGAGAACGGGAGCTGGCACGAGTTCTCTCTCCAGCGAGAGTCTAACCACTCCAACGTGTATTGGCTTGATCCAGACGCAGTGTTGAACGACACCCTGCTCGACTTCATCTACATAGATCCCATTCAACTCATCACCAATATCTCCGAAGGAATTGAGGAGGTCACGGGACAATCATCTATTTACGTCGAGTCCAGGAATCCCTACACGGGGCGGGGCTGGAACATCCATTACGACGCCTCCGCCCTCCTAGCCCTCAAAATGCAAAGGTATAGGCCCGCGAATTCTAGATTGGTCTTCTGGACACTCCTAAACACCAGCGTGGACCTCGGACCACCCGCCACCACCGAAACCCCTGCACCAATCCCTGGATTCCCCCCCGTAGCCGCAGCCCTTGCCATAGTGACTGGGGTCGTGCTTGGGGTCCTGCGTCGGAAGAGGCGGGGCTAAGTGATGAACAGATTGGGTCTAGTCTCGTACCGTTGCCCATATTCGTCTCTGTGCCACTGACCGAGGCTGACGGGGTATTCGCTTACCTGAATCGAGTCCGGTTCCCTGAGCTTCCCCTCCAGTAAGAGGCGGCATCCGAGTCTGGCCTTCATTTTAGCGTCGGTTCTTCCTCCTTTTCCAAATGGAATCTCGCTGTTGACGTATATCGGCTCTAAACAACTCATCAAGGTAACGTCAGAACTCCAATCTTCCCCGTAGTCTATCCCCTCCCAGTAGACCTTAATCTGGTAAACGTCATTACGGATGCCCCCTATGATATCCACCATCTCCTCCTCGGAGGGGATGTCTTTCCCGTAAAAGATGGTCACACCCTCGGCGGGCACTAGTAGTATCGGCCCACTAACCTCCTCGAAGTAGGATGAACTAACGAAATCAATAATTCTTATCACCTCTGCGGACGTGAGGTCCTCCAAGCCCGGAGTGAGTTCGACGGCACGTGGGTCGCGTATACTCCAGAGGGCCTCCTGTGATAGTGTGCAGGCGGATTCACTGCTCACGGAGTCAAGGATTATGTCCTTAAGTATCTGGAAGGCACGCGAATCCTCCCTGCCCATCTCGGCTAGTAGGTGCGCTAGGGATGGACTGCGAACCAGTTTGTATTCGCGGTCACGGTGTACCTCTACGACTACATCGAGGGCGTCGCGCCCCTTGAGCTGGAGCAACCTCTCTGCGACAAAACATTCCATGGTAACATCGGTTTCCATCACGCGTTGGAGCCTCGTTATTATCGCCTCAGATGGGCGCTTCTCGTAGCTCTCAACCAAGGCACCGATGGCTGCGAGCCTGAAGGAGACGGCTTCGCTTTCTAGCAATCTCAGGAGTAACCTTTCAGCGTCGGGGTGAGCGTCCTCAATCAGCCCCGACAGGGCTCGCCGCATCCTACCATGTCCCTTGTAATCCATGTCGCCCTTCAGAATCGCCTTCTCCTT
>CBDVBC010000356.1:0-2692 GCA_965372125.1 Candidatus Hermodarchaeota archaeon
ACGATGGCGGGGCAGAGGACGACCGCCAAAACCGGTAATCCTTGGCCAAGTACCCATACCCAACACCTTCACTCCCACTATCCTAAAGAGCCCCCTCCTAGTCCTTCTGCATGCTTCAGAACTGGAAGCAATGCGCCTGGTAGACGGAGAAGGACTAGACCAAGAAGAGGCAGGTCAAAGAATGGAGGTTTCCCGCGGCACAGTGTGGCGATTACTCCAATCCGCACGAAAGAAAGTAGTCACAGCACTCACAGAGAACCGACCCCTCACTATCCTCACAGGAACCGAGGACCCAGCCCCTAATGGAGAGCGCTAATTTCCAAAGAATGGGCTATTTTGGTGGTCGTTGTTTTGGTCGTCGGCGGCCAAGACGAGGTAGCAAGCGTTCCACAATCTCGTCAAATGCCTTTGATAATGGAGTGTCGGGGGATGCGGCGATGAAAGGTTTCCCTTCATCAGAGAGCTGCATTGCCCGGTGGTCGAAGGGCAGCGCGCCCAAAAATCGGAGATTGAGTTCCTTCGCAGCATCACGCCCACCACCGGAACCAAAGATATCAGTCCGCTCTCCGCAGTGAGGACAGTAGAAACCACTCATATTCTCGATAAGACCGAGCACTGGAATCTTCATCTTCTTTACCATCATTACTGCCTTCCGGGAGTCGAGGAGAGCAACCTCTTGTGGTGTAACGACAATAATTACTCCTTCCAACTCGGGGAGTAACTGCATGACGCTAAGCGATTCGTCACCCGTCCCGGGAGGGAGATCAATAATAAGAAAGTCGAGGGAACCCCACGTAACGTTTGAGAGAAGTTCGCTGATAGCCTTCATCTTGAGGGGGCCCCGCCAGATAATCGGAGTATCGGGGTCCTGGATTAGGAATCCCATGGAGGCAGTACGGATGTTGAGCGGACCGAGGACAGGAGCGAGACCGGCTTCGCTGCCCATCATACGTTCGCCTTCCAGACCAAGCATTTTTGGTATATCTGGTCCGTGGATGTCTGCATCGAGGATACCTACTTGGTGACCACGCATTGCAAGGGCAGTGGCTAGATTGACAGCGACAGTGGACTTACCTACACCGCCTTTCCCGGACATAATAACGATTTTATATTTTACAGACTTCATCCGCTTTGTAACTGCCGCATTGGTTGTGGGGGTTGAATCAGCAGGGCTCTTTGGAGTCTGCCTTGAAGGAGAGGGTTTTGGCATGGTATTCACTCTTCAACTGGGGACAAGATTCGCCTTAACACTGTGAAACTATAGATGTTGTGAATCATCTAAATCGAAAACTAAGCAGCCGTTGGGGCAAATGATTGAGTGTTAATGTTCGTTTTTTCTGGTTATTTGATGGGAAATGGATCCGGGAACTGAGCGTTTCTCCATAAATTTCATCGCAAAAGAGTTCGCATAGTTTTGGGCATCCTGAATCGTGTTCCACTCATAAACTCCTTGATTGAAGCCTGTTGTTTCGTTGGTCATCCATAGCTTGGAACGAAACCCAGGTAGCCCGATGAAGAATGGTATCGGTATTAGGGAGAAGCGCTTGTTCTGTTGAGGAGACATGTTCGCAACTCGAAACCGGACGCGGAAAACCGCACGAGGAGGTTCTCCCTGATTTGAACTAGGAATGACGATCACATGTCTGAAGACCGTGAAGATTTCGCCATCCTCCATGGTCACGGATTCACCAATACGGTGACGAGGAAAATGAAGACGCCCTTTTATTATGTACCCAAATGCTTTCAGTAATGAATGAAAAGGGCGGACACTCATACCATCGCCCTTGGTTGCAACCAGAATTAAAGCCTTCTATCGGAAATTATGAACATAAGGCGTAATCCTCTATTATGCTCCAGTGTATTATTGCCTAAATCGGTAACTGTGAACATGAAAGATTGGCAGTTCACTAAGATTTTAATGGAGAACTATCAATAAAGGGAGCAATATTTCCCGAAATCAGAAGTGAAATGAGAAGGGTCGTGAAACTTTGACAAGACAAAAACGTGCCCGTATAAAGGCTGACCGCCTCGACTCTGAACTTGGAGTCTTTGAGAACCTCGAGGTAAGGATCGGCCAGATAATTGACGATGATTGGGACGAACCCATGGGTCCAACTCCCATGCCTGGCGTAACAACTCTTCGAAGCTGGGATCATAAACTCCTCACCCGCTGGGCTCCCTCATATATGCCGTTGTGCCAGCTCTGCTGTCTCTGCACCTTTGGCAAGTGTGACCTGACAGCAGGCAAGCGCGGCGCCTGCGGGCTTGACATCAAAGAACAATCTGCACGAATCGTGTTGGCAGCATGCACCATTGGTTGCGCCGCACACCTCGCCCACTCCCGTCACCTAGTCGACCATTTGATTCACGAGTTTGGTCCACGCTTTTCATTGACCCAAGGTGAAGGGGTTGATATTGAGGCACCGGTGTCACGGCTCGTGACGGGAATTCGTCCCCGAACACTGGAGGATGCCTCAGCAATTCTAGATTATTGTGAAACTCAACTAACTCATACACTATCCGCGGTCCATACAGGTCAGGAGGGTAGCTGGATTGATTTTGAATCAAAAGCCTTCCACACAGGGATGATTGACCAAGTGGGCATGGAAATTGCGGACTTGGTGCAAATTTCTGCTCTTGGCTTTCCAAAAGCCGATCCAGAAGCCCCCCTGGTCGAAGCAGGCATCGGCTC
>CBDVBC010000357.1:0-2687 GCA_965372125.1 Candidatus Hermodarchaeota archaeon
ATTCGTTGTAATCTCTAACACACCTCGCACCCCGGATTCAGCTGCAGGGCTTGGCTCGGGTTCCACTGTAGGCTCAGGTGCTGGTTCGGGCTCTGTGTCAGGTTCTGTGGGACCACTTCCAGCGAAGGGTTTTCCACATTTACCACAGAACGCGTTGGTACCGATACGTTCTGCTCCACAGCTAGCGCATTTCTCAACTTCAGAGCTGGGCTCGGGAGCTGGTTCAGGCTCACTTGGTTCGGGTGCTAGTTCTGGTCCACTCGGAGCGGCTGATGTTAATTCTTCACCACATTTCTCGCAGGTGGTACTGCCTGCGATGTTCTCGGCTCCACATTTTTCACATTTCATGTTTTTCGTCCTCATTTTTTGCTTGTATTTCTATTTTTGCAGAGGTTAACCAACCCTTGTTTCTCGTCCTTGGATTTTGGTTAGACGCTCTGCTGCTTCATGACCATCATATATTGTTGAATCTCTATCGCGGGTATCAATTATTTCTTTGGCTCGATCGCAGATTTTCGCGATTGCGATGTTGTAATGGTTACCTGTGGAAACCACATCGATTAGCAGGTCTTGTTCGAAATGAGTTTCTCCCTTTGAGGAGATTCGAACACTACCGATTTTCGCACCGTTTTGTGGATTACCATAACTTGGGTTTGAGCATTTTAGCTTCACAGCAACACGGAAGGTTTTCTCAGGTTCAACACCACGCAGGCTCACCACAAACCTTCCATTCGAACCTGTCACCACCAAACCCACACCTGTGGGTTCGTATTGGGCTGCGAACTCGACATTATCATCAGGGTTAGCTAAGGTTATCTCGAGTTCAGGTTGGGTTATTATCTGAGTGGCCGCTGATTGTGTAAGCTCCAAGACTGCCGGTTTCAGAGCACTCGTCTGTCCGCTCTTCAAATAGACATATTTACCGACGGACCACTCAGCTAGTTTTGACATTAGCTTCACGTCATGGTCGCCGCCGACCCCAATCACGTCGATACTGATACCTGCTTCACGAAACTTTGTTGCCAAAGTAAGATATGCATCTAGGTTTGTACCTGTAACGTCCGTTGGCTGTCCATCACTAATCAGGATCGCTCTTGGAATGAGGTCTCCGTGACTAGCCGTTAAATCGTAAGCCTTCCCCAAGGATTCGTGAAGGGGGGTGCCTCCACTTACACGTTGCTTCTCGATAATCTTGATGATTTTTTCCTTGTCTTTTTCGGATCGAATCTTCCTCTTCGAGACTAGAATCTCGACAAAATGACCAAACACTACTAGGCTCACAACGCTATTCAGGGGTAAGCCTTCGCTAACTTGGCTGATAGCTGCATCTTGTGCGTCCTTGAATTTCTGGCCCTCCATCGACTGGCTAGCATCCAGTACTAGCACCATCTCTAGGGGCTGCTGGACTACTGCGGCTTGTGTACCCGCATAGACCAACATGAAGTCAAGGCAGTTGAAGAAGGCTTCCTCGTTCTGGTTCAATGCCGTTAAAGATTGCTGTAGCTGTATATTCACGCTAGAGTTCAAGATGTACCCTCCTAGGTATAGAAGGTGATAGCAAATTCATCCTTTTTTATTATTAGCCTCTCTGAGTTTCCTGGCCAAAGTCTTGGATGAGGGTTCCAACATCGCCACGCTGAGTCACATCGACACGGTGCTTGCGTAGCTCTGCTGCCATCTCGAAGACCTGGTTGACGCCTCGGTTTATCTCGTTCTGTCCTGCGACAATGTCTACTAGAATCTCCTGCTTGAAATGCTCTGTTCCTCCCTCAATAAGAGAAAGGGAGCAGATTCTCTGTCGAGTTGTAACAGTACCTTGGCTAGGATTGTGGCAAAGCAGCCGTACACAAGCCCGGAAAGCCTTCCCTGATTCAATTGCACGAATCGGGGCCTCAAGACGTTGCCCGCTTCTCTCAAACTTGTACAAAATCCCTTTAGTGGGCTCGTATTGGTACAAGTCAGAGCTTTCATCATCGGAGGACTCCAGCTCAATCACTAGAGTCGGGTTGGGAGCAATGGAGGTTGCTGCTGCTTCTGTAAGCTCATCTACGATTTCGGGGAGATGACCCGAGTGCTCAGCATAACAGTACTTACCTGTTGTCATTTCTGCTATAAGGGCAAGTAGCTCGACAGCATGTTTCGGACCTAGGCCAACAGTGTCACATGGAACCCGGTTCGCAAGCAGTAAGGTCGAAATATCCTCGTAATCCCCAACATCCTTGGTGTCAGTTGGTTGTCCGTCAGTGAAAAGTATAATACGTACTAGCCTACCTTCTTTCCTGCTTTTCTTAGCTATCTTGTGGACGTGAACAAGGGCGGCATGCATCTTGCTCCAGCCCTCCGCCTCGATTGCTTCGATTTTCTTCCTTATCTTGGCTAGGTCTTTCTCGGACTCGAGAACCTTTCTTCGCACCAGGTTCTTGACCTCAGTGCTAAAGGTGACAACAGCCACGCTACTTCCAGGGGGGAGTTCGCGGTCCAACACCTTTAGGGCGGCTGCCTGTGCGTCTCTAATTTTCTGTCCGCGCATCGACCGGCTCTTATCAAATACGAATATGAGATCAATCGCTCGTTGGGAGATTATTCTCGTTGGCTGGGAAGCTGTGACACCCACATCGAGAACTTGGTAGAACTTGGGCTCATCCTTGTTGAGCTTTACCAGCGATTGCTTCACGAAGATGTTTAGT
>CBDVBC010000358.1:0-2680 GCA_965372125.1 Candidatus Hermodarchaeota archaeon
CAGCCGTATCCTCCACCTCCCCCAGCGCCCCATAAGCAGCGCCCAGGTTGTTCTGAGTCATTGCGTAGTCTAGGGGGAGGCGGTCCCGCGTGCGAATCTTCAGCGCTGCCTTGTATGCCTTGATGGCACGGTGACAATTCTCAATCGTATCCTCCACCCTCGCCAGCTTCCGGTAGGCTACGCCCAGGTTGTTCTGAGCCGCTGCGTGTTGGAGAGGGAAGCGTCTCCGCGTGAAAATCTTCAGCGCTGCCTTGTATGCCTTGATGGCACGGTGACAATTCTCAGCCGTATCCTCCACCTCCGCCAGCGTCCCATAAGCAGCGCCCAAGTTGTTCTGGATTGCTGCGTAGTCAGAGGAGTGTTGGTTATTGGTGTAGTCTTGGAGGGCTTTGTGGTATGCGGCAATAGCCACATGCAAGAATTCAGGCTTTTGGAGTTTTATCTCCCCAGTCCGTGAAGCTTCATCTCCAAGTTCAACAAGCGCCCAGGAATCCCCAGAAAAAATAGTTCGCATCGCCTCGAAATTCTCCAAGAGTGAATACTTGTCCTGCACCACAGATTCAAGGTAGGCTTCTTCTGCCCACACCTCACCACTCCCTCGCGGCTTGAGGAATCCCTTGTCTTCGAGCCCTTTCAGAAGAGTGTTCCAATCAAAGGGCGGGATGTCAAGGCCCTCCATCCTTTGACACACATGTTTGATTCGTTGATTGGTGAAGAGTTGGTTTTCATGGTAGATGCCTGCCATGTAAAGGCGCCGGAGCGCACGAAGAATCGCCTGTCCCTTTGGGCTGCAACTCTGAAATCGCTTCCTCATTGCGTCCAAAGCGAGAAAGATGGACCCGATGGTGCCATCAAAATGCTTTGGAATGGACCGCTTTGTTTTTACTGCCACAGCGCTAGCTTCCTCGTCTGGTAAGCGAGGAATCACAATCTGTGTCAGCAGAGAAGGCAATATACGTTCTAATTGGTTGTGGGCTTGGGCGAGTTCGGGTCCAGTGCGGCAGGTGGCAACGATAAGGGTGCCCCGGGCAGCAAGCTGAGTGAGTAGCTGCTCAAGATTTGTGGAAAGTTGGAACTTGTCTAAGTCATCGAGAAGGAGCAGGGTGGGGCGCCACCGGGTGAGCCGCCTGGGAATGACCAACTTGCCTGTGGGCAGCTCCCGCTTGGGTGCAATTATGTCATGGGCGGGTTTGACTGCGATGAGGGTTTGGTAGGTGGCGCGGGTTTTACCAGCTAGAGGCGCACCTACTATCAGCACGTGTTTCCCATCTTTGAGGTGTTGTTGGAGGGTTTGATCTATTTCGGGTCGGTGGTGGTAGTAGGGGTGGAAGCCAAAGGTGGGGGTTCCTCGGATGTTGAGGATGTGTGTTGGTTTGAGGGTGGTGGATTTTTGCCAGATGAGGTGGTAGTGGGTGTGGTATTAGCGGTTCCAGTACCACAGGTAGCCGAGTAGGGGGATTGCGAGTCCTTCGATGGCGGCGAGGAGGCGGAGACTGAGATTGAGGTCTAGGAGTGGGTATCGGAGGTATAGGTGGAGGAGGATGAGGGGTGCGCCGATGATGGGGAGAAGGGTTAGACCGATGAGGGTTTTCATTAGGGGTGTGCTGCGCCAGATTACTAGGGCTATTCCTAGGATTCCGATTCCGAGGATGAGTAGGATTTCTGTGAGTAGGATAAGCAGTGGTTGTCACCTCCCAATCCGCTGGGAATACTAGCGGGAGCTCCTATATTTGATTTGCTCTCTTTAATTCAGGTGGGAATCTACCTGTGTGGCTGTTTGTGGAGAACACCACCCGACCCCTTGGTGCTGTTGCCACCTTTCCTCATGGTGGGAGTTGGCATCTGGTCCTGAACAACACTGGTATCCTGTCTCAGCTGGTTGGGGTGATTATCAAGCGGTATAGCTGGTCTGTGGTTGCTCCACCACCGAATATCTTGGATATGCTGGGAGAGGGGCTGGTGTGGTTCTTCACCCTGCTGGTGATTGCCTGTGTGGTCATTCCCTGTGTGTGTCGGTCAGTCTGCAGAAATAACTAGCGGAGTCGGGATCCATGGTAACGCTTTTAACGGAATTAAATTCGGGCGAAAACGGGTGTGTGATATGACGGAAAGCATTCAGAACCAGAATCCGGTTCCAAGGTGTGTTCCTCGGTTCCGGCGTCGGTTGAGTCGGCATCCGGATGACCGGTTTGAGTCCTGGTACTACCTTGTCCCGGAGGTCTACAGTGCGGTCCTCTACCCTGATGGGCGCGTCGAGTTGAAGCACTCCAAGTATGGCCTCATCGAGTCCATTCACTGTAATGACCCCAATCCCCTAATCTTCAGCAGAGCCGCCATCAAGCAGGTCTGGGAGGATTATGATGGGAAGGGGGCTCGGGGGTATTGGTTTCATAAGAATGGGGAGACTACGTCAGCGTATGTGTCGGTACGGCTGGACCCCAAGACAGGAGTTCCTGCTGTGAGTCAGGTGACGGTGCAGAGTTTGGAGTGTGAGCCCACCTATCCGGTCAAGTATTGGCTTGCCTTCCCTGAACACTTGGTTCTTGATGGGGAGCTGGAGGAGCTTGTTCGTCGGTTCCGGTGGTTGGCTGGTGCCCAGCATTTGTGTGTTCAGGCGGTTTTGAGGGGTATCTTGGAGCCGAGTGTGAGGAGTTTCTATTCGGTGTTCCAGTATTACAGG
>CBDVBC010000359.1:0-2675 GCA_965372125.1 Candidatus Hermodarchaeota archaeon
GCCTTAGCGCGTCTACGGCTTGTTCTAGGTTCACCTTCCGGAATTTTCCTTGCTTAATCAGGAATTCTGCTTCTTTGTCTAGGCTGATACAAACATCTAGGGGTGCGTCACATTTCTGCAGGGTTTTTCGGCAATCACATTCACCCAGAGCGATTAGGGTAGCGTCACGAAGTATCTTCTCAACTTCATGGAGATCAAAGATACGGGTTTTTCCCTCCATACGTTGGTTGACCGGAATCGTGACAGCAGTCATCTGTCCTACATAATCACGTTCAAGTTCTTCCCGTGTCCAATCGTCTTTTTCAGGCATTATCTTGACACCACACTACTGTGAGAGAGCTGAGTTTCTTCATATGTATTTGGTTCGGTTAATCGCCTTCGTGATTATCAATAGGAAAGTGGGTCTGAAAATTATTGGTGACAGTGTACTCGGATGCTGCCATCCTCACCACGGACTGTTTCGAGTCGCATTGTCTTTGTACCGGATTCGATTGAGAAGGCGAACTCGCCGTGCACTTTCCACAGTTTCTCGCCCCCTTCCTGTTTAGACTTGAAGACTAGAACGAAGCTGAGCTGGTGGTCACCTATTCCCAGAGAGCCATCGAAGAAGACCACTTCCCATTTCTGAGCTAACGACTCGTCTATTGAAATGGTGATTGGTTTGTCGTCGATGTGCACATACGCGCCTTGTAACACCAGACCACCCAGGCTATTGAGGTGGAGTAATCGTAGCTTGGCACCACCTGGCACGCGATGAGCTTCTAGGTGTCTTCTCAATTCGGCGGCAATATTCTTTGGCATCTTTTGGATTGGATCATCACGAAAGAATTCGTCAAACGTCTGAAACCCTCCGAAATATCCTCCCCCGGATTGAACAGACCAATCTGTACCGAGATATTCTAGCCCCGAAGGTTTGATGTGAACCTCCATCCAATGATCCTCTTCCTGGGTGAAGTACCATCTCCAAACTCGTGTAGGAACTTGTGTATAATCCCAGATTATGTCGTCTTCACTCATTTATGATTGACCCGCCTATGACTACTAGACAAGCAGGTAAGAGATTAAGTATTCTAGCAGCCAAGAGTAATGGAGTCTCGTATTAGGTGACCTTCGTGACTAATCTTGCCAGAAACATAATAGTGTTCTTGGAAGAGCGGGGCGCCGCCATTGTGGGCATCACCTTAGCCACCGAGGTCGGTGAGGCTATACAGGTCAGCGGCCGCCCCTTATTGGAGGGGGCTCGAACTGTGGTGTGCTTCGGGTTCCCTGTCCCGATAAGTATCTTTACACTACCAAAACTTAGGCTTTCTCATATATTTCCACGAATTAGAAGCGCATTCGCCTAAAAAGCTTATCAAACCATAGACATTACCTGTCCCAGATGGCAACGAGAAGCCTTAACGTTTTCCCAGAAAACCAGAAGGAAGAGAAGTGGATGGACGAAAACCATGAAGGCTCGGAAAAGCCTTGTGAAAAGATATTCACGTAGAAAACGACCATCCAGCTATTATTAACGACGCATCCGCCTTAAGTTTTACTAGGCGATCCCCGTTGAAGCGAGGCGAGTCTGGTTACTCCACCCTAGCCTAGAATGGCTGTTTGGAGCGAGAATATAGGAGGCTCCCCTAACACTGATTTTAAATTATAGATTTACACTACAAAGGGGGATGTTATGAAAGTCACAGAATTCACTAAAATAGTTGAAGCAGAAAACTCGCCAGGCACAGCACGACAATATACTTGGCACACAAACCTGTTCCTGGAATGGTTCGAGAACCTCCCCTTAGAGAAACGCCGCATCGAAATACACCGAATCCTACAAGCCTACATCGATTATCAAACCGTCGAAAACGAGAGTCCTTGGAGCCGAAGCACGATGAACGTCGCAATCTACGCCATAACGAAATATTATGCGAAGGCTCACCGCCTAGCCGTCAACAAGAAATTCGTTTCCAACTTGGGCGAGAAAACAGGACACCAGCCACGCGTTCTAAACCAACGAGAAGTCGACCACGTCTTCAAGATGTCAGGCCATCTCCCCGAAATCGAGCAGGTAATGATTCATCTCGGCTGGGAAGCCTGCCTGCGAACGAGTGAGCTAGTCTCAATCACGCAGGAAAACCTTCTAGCCGAAAACGTTCTCCGCGTAAAAGTCGCGAAGGCAAAGAATGCGTGGAAAAGAGTCCCCTTGAAGCTGGAGACCTACCAGCGCGCATTAGCGCTAGTCGAGGAACCAGGGAAACCAATATTCCGAGACCTGACGGGAATCGAAGCCTACACGCCGACCACTTGGAGTAAGTATTTCCGAGAATGGACGGACACGATTCTCACGGGTGGAGTCCGATGGCACGATTTTGCTAGGCACAGCCGCTTAACCATACTAGCCGAATCCGGCGTAGATTTCCTCGCGTTATTACAATTAAGCGGTCACCAATCACCTGCGGTCTGCCGGAAATACTTCGAGACCGCCTTAATAACAACCGACCTCGCAAAGGTCTTAGGTACGGGAGGATGGTAAAGATGAATGAAACAGAATCTCGATTTAAAGAAGAAATGGAGAAGCGAGGATACAAAGTTTATCGAGGTGGGTATCCTGATTTCTTTGTTGTTAATCCTTCAGGTCACGGATATTTCGTGGAAGTTAAGGGATATAATGGCGTTCTTTCTGAGTCCCA
>CBDVBC010000360.1:0-2675 GCA_965372125.1 Candidatus Hermodarchaeota archaeon
GATTCATTGTCTAGGTATTCACTGCAAGGGTGAAGGGAAAAAGGATTGAAAAAGTAGGGGTCGGGCTGCTGTTTGCAGCCCCCGCCGAGGAATCCGCAGAAGCAGCGACCGGCGGACTTGGCAGGTGAAGTGCTTATTTCAGGACGATGGCTCCCTCGGGACAGTTCTCGACACAGCTCTCGCAGTCGACACAATCGTCGGGGTTGACGACCTTGGATTTTTCTTTTTCTATAACGAAGCATTCAGAAGGGCAAACGTCAGCGCAGGAGCCGCAGCCGTTGCATTTCTCTAGATCTACTTTCGGGGGCATTTCTTTTCAATTCCTTTCTTATCGGATTCACCGGCACGGCAAAACGCCGTATGGGGTGTAAGAAAAACGCTACAATCTCTCCTTTAAACTTTTACGGAGTAGCGGCGTTGAAACCTGTGATGCGGGTGGCTGGCGGCGTTTTGTTATTGGTTGCCGCAGGCTTTATCGGATGGCAAAAGCATTATAGCTTCTTGTTATGAAACCTTCTTCACTTTCCCGTCGTGTTCAGGTGTGATTTTGTTATGTCTTCTGAGAAAAGAGCAGTTTGTACCAAGGGTGCTCCTCAGCCCGTAGGTCCTTATAGTCAGGGTATTCGTGTTGGTGACCTCCTCTTTGTTGCGGGTCAGGTGCCCTTTGATCCTGTGGCTGAAGAGTTCGTTAGGGGCTCTATCGCCGACCAAGCCCGTCAATGCATGGAGAACATCAAGGCAATCGTTGAGGCTGCCGGTGGTAAGATATCCCAGGTGGTCAAGACTACCATCTTCTTGACGAATATCGCTGACTTCGCAGTCGTAAACGATGTATACGGTAGCTATTTTGATCTGTCCCCTCCTGCCCGGTCCACCGTACAGGTTGCAGCGCTCCCCAAGGGCGTTGCCATCGAGATTGAAGCCATCGCCCATATTCCCTCAGGCTCCTAGGTTTCATCCGGGGGCTTATGGGCAAGGAGTGTTGCTGTTATGGAGAAGGGTGAGCAGGAGGTCTGGGATACCTTCTGGGACGCTGAATCCTTTAAAGAGGACCTGATTATGCTTCAGAGAGTAGCAAACAGCGTAATCTGGGAACGCCTCGACAAGTTGGTAGTACGTAGGTTCGGCTCCTTTGATGGATTGGAGGTCCTTGAAATCGGCTCAGGTGTCGGCATCTACTCCTCACTCATGGTCGGGAAGGGGGCTAGAGTTACCCTTCTAGATTATTCCGAGGCTGCTCTTAGGCGGTCCCGTGCCTTCTACAAGAGACGTGGATTGCCGGCAAGGTTTGTGAAAGAAGATGCTCTATCCCTCCCTGCTAGCCTGCTTGGCAAGTTCGATGTGTCTATGTCCTTCGGGCTAGCTGAACACTTCTACAAGCAGGACAGAGTTAGGATAATAAAGTCCCACCTTGACGCGCTAAAGGAGTCTGGTCTTTCTATTGTCTCGGTACCCAACAGGATAAACTTCCCCTATCGGCTCTTCAAGCTAGTCGCAGAACGAACAGGGATGTGGCGGATAGGCCGCGAGGAACCCTACTCCCGCTATGAGCTAGGGCAAATCTGCAAATACCTAGGGGTCAGAGACTATGGCTTCTTCGGCGATTCACTCCTCTCCTCCATGAGCTTCCTCAACCCCTTCACCCTGGTCAGGAAAGCTCTCCGACCCCGAGAAGCAAAGTTTATGCCCCGTAAGCGGAGGGAGCGTGGAACCTTTCTGGACCAATATACTGCTTACGCTCTGGTCCTCTATGCCTATCAATCCCACTAGTACCTGATTGGAACCCAAGCTAGGGAAATTACCCTCTAAAGGATGATACAGGAGTCAGGGCTACAGGGCGTTTAGTATCTTCTTGAACTCTACTGCTTTTTCCAGGAGCCACGCGACAATATCGCGGAGTACACAAAAGATGAAACCCGTTTCCGCATCAAATTTAGCCTTTTCGCTGGTGCTGTGAGCTAGCCAAGCCCGGTACTTCTCGTCAGTGTCCATCTGGGGGTCGTCCCATATCTCTTTGAACCAGTTCCTGAGAGTTGACCACCAGTCAACGTATTCCTCGTCCCCCTCCATCTGCTGGAAGAGGGCATCGGTTTCCTCAGCAAGTTCAGCAATCTCGTCGAGCTTGTCAGTCAATTTCTTGAATTTCCGGCCCCATTCATAGGCGAAGGCGCCTGATTCTAGCTGGTGTTCCTCCATGTTTTCAACCAGTCTCTCGATGTCAGACTCTAGCCTTTGAACCGAACGCTTCATCTCGTGCTCAAGGCTTTTCTGCCGCTTGACCAGCGCCATCATCCTCTTACGAAGTCGTTTTGGCTTAGAGAAGAAGAAGGTTCTATTCCTTTTTCTCTCACGAAGTTTAACAAACCTCTTCATAAGATCTCGTTGTTTTTTCAGGAAGTCCTTGACCCGGTCGCGAACCTTATCCAGGTCTTTTTCCACAGTTTTGATTGCTCTTTTTACTAGGCCTTCTGCAGACGTCAAAGAAGTCACCGATTTATACAAATCTTATGTTAGTCTTCCTCCTTCTGGGTTTATTAAGTTAGGCTAATACCCAGTGTATCGCTTAAAACCCAAACCATGTCGTGGATAGGGGGCTTTCAATGACATGTCCAGCTTCACACACCTGGGCTATCAGCGTACTCTCCTAGTGAAGCCTCTGCTCAGCTGTTCAGGGT
>CBDVBC010000361.1:0-2657 GCA_965372125.1 Candidatus Hermodarchaeota archaeon
ATCCCGAGTAACCACCACAACATTCTGCGCGTGCCCCAACACACCAGCTAAACCGCCTAGACCCAAATTCCTAACTTTGGCTAATGCACGACCACGCGGCCACCGATGCCACCGCTCAACCGGCGAAGCAACACTCAACTTCAGAACTCCTCAAGAAAACAGCGGAATTAGGTTTCTTTATATCCCTTACGGCGCACCCCAAACAAACCAATACCGAGAAGAAACTAACGGCTCTAATACCTTATTTACGGAATACAAGCCTGAAGCGAGCCCCAAAACCCCTTGAAAGGTTTTTAAATACCCCCACCATAGCTTAGAGTGGTGTTAGATGGTGACCACAATGGAAGACAAATGGGTAGATTATGTACCCCCTTGGGAGATAACAATCGAGCGCCAGTTCCCTAGCAAAGTCTCCAATCATCACACCAACCATACACCACACCACTACGATGATGATAGACATGAATGTAAGAGAACACACACAGAGAAGGTCAAGCCGATCACAGAGCTACTGGAAAAGCATGGCCCGCCGAAGCCAACGAACATCACAAGAATCCGAGGTCGCAGACATGCTCCGCGCCGTAGGATTCTCCTTCAAAGAACAATGGGCACTAGAAGCCTGCGGAGAAGGAATGATCATCGACTTCTCCATAGAGGAGCAAGTGCTAGTGGAATGCACCTACTCCAACAACCCCAGATGCTGGAACGCATGGCAGTGGCTCAAACGTCGCGCCACCTACCACGACTACAAATTCCGCCTCGCAAAACAAGTCGGCACCTTCACCACCATCAGCCTCCTAGAAGCCACAGGCTGCACCCGCAAGGGCGAGCCCCGCCACTTCCCCTATCCCCAAACCATCCGCAACCTCCAATGGACCGACCACATCATCTCCTCCATCCCAGCTCTAGGAGAACACCTCATCGGCATCAACCTCCAAACCAGCTTCGACACCCAACCCACCGCCCGCCAGGAGGTTCTTAGCCAATGGCTAGCAGCAGGCACCAAACCCAAACCCTCCAAGGCGAAACAGTCCTCCCAGACTATACACCCTCCATACAGAACCTCCTCCCCTACCTGAAATCCTACAATTCCGGAAACGACTGGATTCGACCACCACCTTGCCCTGCGCTTTCTCTCCTCCCTAATTTTGCAGTACGGGTAGTAGACGATAGGACAACTGAACTTCGAGGCATCCACATCCGATACCGACCACACAAGGATCGAGCCATCCTCAATCTCCCCCTCCACAAAGAACACATCCCAGGAACCCAATTCCGCCGATACAATCGGGTAGCAGTAATACTCCGTGACCCCACCCGTAACGCGGTAATCGATACAGGTACTCACAGCATCATCAGCGCACACCGAAGCACAGGCCGCTGCTATATCACCCTAAACTACACCGCTACCCAATATCTCAAATACAACTACCAGCTCCACCACACCCGCCTCATAGACAACCCACACCTAACCATCCTCCTACAACCCGGCAACAGAGCAAATAGAACTGGTCCACCAAACATCACCAAACCCTGGATGCAAAACGACATATACCAACGCCACGGACTCCTCGAACCCACCATCCACCACCTAGGCTACGATACAATAATCCAAGCTGATGTGGAATTCCACGGCACAGGAACCCACAGACCCGATGTTTTTATCATCGCTGCTAACACCTCACCAGATAATATCACCACGCGTCATAAAATCCTCATCGAAGGGAAAGCTTGTCACCAACGCTCCGCCCACCACTTCGTCAAAGAGGCTGCAATCCAACTCCTATACCATAGGTTCGCCAACTATGATCACAAAGACGCGGCCGAGGGAATTATCAGTATTCCCTGCGAAGTTAATAAACCAAAATGGGATACTATTGTTCAAGCGATTCATGGTACTGAAAGTCTTCGATACACACGTCATGTTCGTAAAATGATGCAAAAGCTCAGAAATAGAAGCGATATCGACAAGCAAAGGTCTTGGTATAGAGACCACCTCCATCTCCACAACATCAAGGTTATCAACAATCTTGCTAACTTCCTCCCTCTCAGTGACCGAAAAGCCATAAAGGAACTAATCCATCAAATCCGATGGGTCTAACACATCTCAAAGATGACTCCTATGATATGCATCTACTTCAAACTAGACAATACACCAGAATACGAGGTCATCCAGCTCTTTCAACAAATCGGCTACATCTACACAGATGAAACGGCAAAACTTCTCTCCTTCCCTTTCGTACCCTCCCTTATGGACTGGATTTATCGTCGTGTGAGCACCAAGAACGAAGACCCCTCCCTCCAATTCATTAACTGCGGTCTTGAACATTACATACGCGCAGACGCTCAAGCTAGTGATACAGCCCACAGAACTTGGCACTTCCGACTCCAGTGCTCTAACGGCGTTATTGCGATTGACCGCCCCGGCAAAAGCCAATTCTACATTCTCAAACCCCCTCAAGTCGCCCAACTCTTCCAAAACCTAGCCCGCACCATCTCCGAAAAAGTCACAATCCCCGTTAACTACGACAACTCCCAAATATTTCATAGTATCACCTTCCAAAAGGTAAAAATCATCGAAGAAGAACACTGGGAAACCGAAGAAGACGATTTGTAACCTCTCTACACTAAATCATATCCTAGGAAAGAAAACAATT
>CBDVBC010000362.1:0-2649 GCA_965372125.1 Candidatus Hermodarchaeota archaeon
AGGTGGAGAAGCTGAAAGGGAGAAAATTGAGGAGAACCTCACCTTTGTTGGTTTTGTATGTATTCTTGACCCTCCACGCGAAGGGGTTCGCGAGGCTGTTCAGGAATGCGCTAGCGCTGGCATCAAGACAGTAATGGTGACTGGTGATAGCGCCGCCACCGCGGAGACAATTGGGCGGCAATTGGAAATCGTCGGTGAAGGCGACCTCGTCGTTGAAGGAAAAGAAGCTACAGAACTTAGTGATGATAAGTTTCAAAGAACAAGCGTGTTTGCCCGCGTGGATCCTGACGACAAACAGTTAATTGTTCAGCGCTACAAAGACGCAGACAGAGCCGTCGCGGTCACAGGGGACGGAGTGAACGACGCCCTCGCCCTGAGCATTAGCGATGTCGGCATCGCAATGGGAATCACCGGAACTGACGTCGCAAAAGAAGCATCTGACATGATCATTGCGGACGATAGCTTCACCTCCATCACCGAAGGAATTCGGCAGGGTCGAAGCCTCTTCAATAAAATCCGGATGATGATATTCTTCTACATCGCAATCAACTTGGCTGAATCTGTCCTCTTCTTCGGCACATTCCTTTTCCGCATCACATTCCTCACATACTGGCAGCACATCTTCCTTACTATCTCTAGCCACACGTGGCCAGGGATTGCACTTGTTTTCGACCGGCCAGCAAAAGACGCTATGCAAGAAGCCCCTCGCAACACAGAATCCATCATCAATCGTCAACTAGCCGTATACTTGATTCTCAATGCTATTCTAATCTCTATAGGAGTTGCAATAGCATACTTCTTCACTGGGGGTGCGATTCTACCCGGTAGCACACATCTCACACCCTATGCAAGCGAAGCTCTCCAAAAGGCGCAGATGATGTCAATTACTGTTCTTCTCTTCGCTGAAACCTTCATGATACTAAGCATTCGTCGCATAAACCAGCCTTTAACCCGCTCGATGAGGCGTGAAAGCTACTGGCTCATCTATATCATGATTGGCTTTGTGTTTCTGATGCATTGGGCGCTGATGTATGTACCTGGAATGGTTCCAATTGGTGGTCTTTTCGGGGATCTCCTTGGCCTCTTCGAATACATCGCACTCAACTCATTTGACTGGCTCATAGCTTTCTCCCTAGCTCTTCCTGCGATTGTGGGCATGGAAATAGTGAAATGGGGCAGCCGAAAACGCGGTATCACTTTTTGATTTCCTCAAAGCCTAAATAGAATGACCTTCCATTTAGTATAAAACCAATAGGGATTCCCTATCCCTTCTATGGTGAGCCTATTGGACAAAATGACTATTTGGAAAGAACGGATTCTACGGAACATCCCTCTCTGGGCGACACTCTTCATGATTAGTGTAATGGTATTCGTAGACATTGTACTCTTAAACCGTCCCCACTTTCTCATTTCTGCCATTCCAATCCTTATCTTCGTCATACTCGGTCTTGTCATCGCCTTTATACGTCACTCCTATTACTCAAAGGAGGGTTCCACAAGATGATGGGTCTTTGGTTAAGCATACCCGCCTACATAGCAATCGTCTTCCTAATCATCCATCACTATCGATATCGAGGCGGTCTACGGCCTACTCTCGGATTCTTCGGATCAGCCATTGCCTACGGTCTTATCCGTGAAAACCTGCTGGCGTTCTTCAACCCAGCCTACACACTTTACGGATTCGTTGGTATTGATCTATGGATTGGTTTAGCTCCACTTGTTGTTTCCGTTGGCTGGACCTTCGCAGCCTACACTAGCTGGTACTTAGCCAGTCTTATCACCGGAATCGATAAGCCTCTCCGTAGCCGTATGCCATATATCGCTACCCTCGCGGGCCTCATCGCTGCAACTATTAGCTTCATCATTGAAATGCCTGCGGTAGCCGCTGGCTGGTGGAGCTGGAATTTTAGCCCTACTATCGTGCCTTTCTTTATGGGCGCCTCTGAAGGTCTTCCTCTGCTGACTTTGGGTGGCTGGGCAATGACCGTCGGTATCTTCTTGTTTTGCTACTGGTGTATCGCTTACCATAAAACTCGCTGGCGTTACGTAGGTATCATCGGAATTATTCTTCACTTCATCCAGCTTATCGTCGTCAATGCCATTCTAACCGTCTAGTCTTTGGGCTAGACGGGTGAGCTTTTTTCACCTAATCACCCTTCCCAGCACCTGTAACTGACTCGCAGATTCCTCCATTTCAATCAAACAAAAGCCTTATTCTGACAATTATGCAGTGGAATGTTGTTCTTGGTAAACTACCTCACGCTGAAGCGGTGAGGCTTATAGCTGCGCTCAGCCTCAGTCCACTACCCCAAGGAGTAGAGTTTCTGCGTCATCACACGCTAAATCATGGGCTGGTTTACAGCAGCCCCGCCCAGTAATCCGCATATAGCGTCGGGCGATAAAAGAAAGTCACTGGTCCACTGAATCCCGCTCGTAACACACCGAGTCCCAATCGTCAAACCACCAGCATCACTGATACACAGTGTCCAGCCCACACCCGGAACAGCTCTCTTCTCGGGGTAAGAGGAGAAACTGCCCCAGTCCCCCACACGAGGTGTGCGGGAGAGAAGCCAGACACGAAGCCACTGGAATCCTTCCTAGGGTCCCCGTCACGCCCTGCCAGCTCGCAGCTGACAGAAAGGAAAGAGG
>CBDVBC010000363.1:0-2649 GCA_965372125.1 Candidatus Hermodarchaeota archaeon
ATTTTACTAACATTTTGTGACTAACTCGCTGTTAGTAACTCTAGAATATAAACTTTTTGTCCTAACTAAGGCAAACCACAACACTTACTAACATAAAGTGAGTAAAAAAGCCTAGCCATACCCTAATGGAGAAGCTCCAATGTCACCTACAGAGATCAGCGACGAATTTGATATTCTCTTCCATTTGCTAGGTAATCGTACCCGTTATGAGATTCTCCGGCACCTAGTTCGTGAGCCCATGTTTCTGGGCCAATTAAGCCGCGAACTCGCTATCGGACAGCAAGCTATTCTGCGGCACCTACGTAAACTCATCAAGCAGGGTCTGCTTGAAACCTACGAGGATGAAAGTATCCGTGGACCCCCCCGGAAATACTACAAGTTAGGAAAATGTATTCGCCTCAGTATACGCATTTCCCCAGAGGGAATTCACGTTATCAGAACGGTACCAGATACGGCCCAACCTCAAACTGTTGAGGAGCTTCTTCGGAGAAACTATCCAGAGCTTGGCAGGCTACTAGCCCGCGTCAAACTACTCCCAAGAATCAGAAATCAAGAAAACCGTCGTCTGGCATCAGCTGAGCTCCTCCAACAGCTAAAAATGAAACGTCGTGAAATACGGTCAATCGCAGAATATCTAAGCAAGGTCATAAGATGGGTGCAAGAGAACCGCTAGTGGTACTCCGCTTATCTTTGTTGTAGCAAACTGGTTGATTCGACTTTTTTGTCCTACCCGGAAACTATTTATGCTCATTGAGTGGATACTAAGGTGGAACGGGAGTTAACTCACCCCAGCAGTCTTTACTAGTCTAGAACTTGGTGTAACCAAATGGGGCTTCTTGATAGGCTGAGGTCGTTGTTTAGGCGAAGAAGATCAAGTGATGACAAGTCAGCGGGCGGTAAGTCACTGAATGGTGCAGGACAGACTTTCAGGCAAGAGGCTGTCGGTGAAATAACTGAAAGGAAAGGTGGCATTGGCATAGCTCACACACTAGAACTTTCGGGAACGCCCAAAATTGACAAGTTATTAAAGGAATATCAAAAGCTGGAAATGGAGAGGTTTCGTCTCCGAAGCGAAATAGACATCATCGAAAAGCGCCTCGCCCTCGGCGTCATCTCCGCGAGGGAACGTGATACTGCTTATCGGCTTCGCCTTTCTCAGTCCGGGATGATTAGTCTACGGCAAATAACCATCAGAAAAAGGCTTAAAGAGATGCGATGTTCTATTCATCGCCATTGGCGCGTGCCACGACCACAGCTCGTAACTTAATCCCTAATCCCCAACAGAGGAAATGCCAGCTGTTTCACCCTTTCAATACTCTGGCTAACGATTTTCTTTATGCGATTTCTCTCTGAATCTGTCAATCGAGGAGCTTCATGATCTCGGACTCGTATTGGCGGCTCCAGCCCAGTGGTTTCCTGGAAGAGTTGTTGCCACTCCTTTGGAATCTTATCTTCTACATCGAGCTCTGCGTATTCACCGAAAATTAGAGTCCAGCATCTGGGCACAGATAGGTAAGAGTAGCCTCCTCCTCCCACTGCTATGAGGCGGCCACCGGTGTACTGGCCGGCGAGCTCAACCATTCGAGCTGCCACCTTTGTGAACGTATCTGTTGTCAACCTAAGATGACCTAGTTGGTCTTGGAAGTGAGTGTCTACCCCGCATTGCATGACAATAGCTTCGGGGCGATAGGCTTCTATGACGGGAGGAACAACGGCTTCAAAGGCCCGGAAATAGTGCTCATCGTTTGTATAGGGTGGTAAAGGTACGTTAACTGAGTAGCCCCGTCCCTCACCTTCCCCGAGTTCTTCCGAGAAGCCAGTGCCTGGGTAGAGAGTTCGACCTGTCTCGTGAATGGAAAGGGTGAGAACGCCGGGATCGTTGTAGAAGATTTCCTGGACACCGTCACCATGGTGAACGTCAATATCGAGGTAAAGGACTCGTTTCAACTTGTAGCGTGTCTGGAGGTAGCGGCATGCTATGGCAACATCGTTGAAAATACAGAACCCTGCGGCGCTATCGGGTCGGGCGTGGTGTAAACCTCCAGCTGGGTTCCACCCGATACTAGCTGTTCCATTCATCACAGAGTCTACACAGGCCAGCGTAGCGCCCACTGCAAGGCAAGTTACATCATAGGCGCCGGGGAATGCGCTGGTATCGCCCATATCAAGGACAGAGTAGTCCTCCTTCTGGCTAAGTTCACGGACTTGATCGATGTAAGGCTGAGAGTGGACTAGTCGCACCTGTTCCTCGCTAGCAGGCGAGAACTCAGGCTCGACTTTATGGGGGTTCTCCAGTAATCCGAGAAAACGGCATAATTCATGATGTAACAGGATTCTTTCTTGGCGCAAGGGGTGCTTGGGTCCCAGATCGTACCGGAGGAACTCGGGAGTGTAAAACATTGCTACCTTTTTTGTCAACACAAGCCTACCTCCGGTTTCTAGTTTCTCTAGAATAATATAAAGGAGATGTTATTATTTCAATAGGTGAACACTGATTGTTGTTGAAACTTTCTTAATATTAGTTGTGTGCTTCGAAGATTATGGTGGTTTTGCGGTTTCCTCAACATTTATGTGATGAAATTCAGGATTACTTAATGCCAATATTTCTTATTTAAAGAAGTATTATCAACGAAATAAAAACTTATTTAA
>CBDVBC010000364.1:0-2643 GCA_965372125.1 Candidatus Hermodarchaeota archaeon
TGATTGCTGACATCACTAAATCTGAATTTAAGAACAAGAGTTCGTATGGGTTTAGTGGCCAAACTATTGTGTTTACAAATTCTCGACGAAATTGCCACACAATCGCTAAGGAACTAAAAAAGCAGAGAATTTCAGCTTCTGCATACCACGCTGGGATGACTTACATCCAACGTCATAAAATCGAGCGATCCTTCGCAGCAGGAGAAGTAGCGGCAGTGGTCACTACTGCAGCCTTGGCCGCGGGGGTTGATTTCCCTGCCAGCACTGTGATTTTCCAAAGTTTCATGATGGGGATAAAAACACTTAGTGTCGGAGAATTCACTCAGATGCTAGGGCGCGCTGGTCGTCTAGGGAAACACGATAGTGGTAAAGCAATATTGCTGGCAGAGATTGGTCGCCGGTATTTTGGTGAGTCGCCAAAGAACGAGGAAGAAGTCGCGTTAGATTTACTGAATAACCCAATCGAGGACGTGCGACCTGAGGCACCCTACGAGCAATCAGTGGACCAGCTACTGGCAACCCTTTCTACCCTCGGCTCGATTTCACAGAGACAACTTGATCAAGCATATTCACGCCTCCTCTCAACGACTGTTTCGTTTAAGGAAGCCCTACGCTTTCTGAAGCAGCATTCTCTAGCTACACAAGTTGGTGATAAAATTGAGCCAACAGAGCTTGGACGTGCAGCGTCCGTTTCTTATTTTTCAGCATCAAATGTCGCTGCAATCCAGGAATTCAAACATGACACAGCAGATCTTCTTTCAGTAACACTAGAGCCGATAAGAAATGTCTACCTTTCCCCAAAACTGCAAAGTGAGATTGAGCGCGTCTTCCGAACTCGATTCGCTACGCGTCTCTTCGCAGGGCCGGTGTTAGATTTAATGAGTACGCGACGCGGTAGACGTATCAAGAGTCTTCCTCCTTGGATTCTCCGACTTGTATCTAAATGGACTCTACGATTCTTCAATTGCCGATGCAAGGAAAGTCCCTTCTGCAATTGTGGCCAATGGAATGTTTCACACGAGGTTTTAGAGTTACGTTATCGCGGCTTAACACCTAATCAGATAAATTCCAGTTTTCTCAAGGAATACGAGTTGTTCGTCTATCCGGGAGACATTTTTAGTTTCTTAGATAATCAGGTGCATTTGTTGAGCGGTATAAAGCGTGTAGCTGAAACCCTAGAACGTTATGATTTGTCTGATAGTGCAGAACGGACTGCTGCAGCTATAGAAGATCCGTACACACGGGATTGAAGTTGGTTGTTTCAAGGAGCTCAAAGAGTTTAGAGCCCTTGAAGCGATTTGAATGTGCTTAGGTGTTGAAGCAGTTATTGCTGGCATCGAGTATCCTTGTCGTTGAGATGAATTGATTAGAAGATGAAATGTTCTCGGTTCCCAGTCAGGTATTTTAGAACATTCGCATACTCTTCCTCAATGAGTTGACTAGCATCACTGGGCGGCTCGGTGAAATCAGATTGCATCTCGATGACAATCCACCCAGTGAATGGGAAAGGTTGGAAGGGTTCGAAGTTCTTCTTATCAATTCGGAAAGTCCATATCTTTGAGGGATCATTGAAGCTGCTACGTTGTAACGCTTCCTTGAAGGGAAGATAGAGCCTGTTTTTCTGAGCGCCTAACAAAAAACGAGCCTTATTCATACCAGAGATGAATGAAATCTTTTGAGTCACCAGATACTCCTCGGCAACTAGTGTTCGAGGTAATTCGCTTCCTGAAACCTCTGTTATAATTGGTCTAGGATCGGAGACAGAACCCTTTCTTACAACAAGTGTTCGGATGATTTTCTGTACTTGCTCTGATGTTGTCGTCTCAAGAGGGTCCAGAACCTCAGGGTAAAGTATGTCAAGTAATGGAACTGGCTCTCCCGGCCGCATTTCAGTTGGATTAAAGACTGCTGCACCAATTAGGAACTCGACATCGACTTGATGCCCCTTTATGAAAACACGGCCTTTTACAACACCAGGACCAATGAAAACTGATAACACTTCTTCTCCCTTGAGGAGGTTCCAAAGCTGGCGGGAGGCAATTAGTAAATCACCTGTCAGTGTAGACTCTTGACCGAGGACTTGGAAGGAGGGGGCAACGAAATCCAAGACCCAAAGTAGTGGAGGATTTTGTTCGCTCATATCGGATCATTCCTCAACGTCTGCTTGTTCTGAGCTTGTACGTAGTTGGGGAATCTTGGTTAGTATCTTCTCTAGTAAATAATTCTCTACTTGCATACGATAATCCTCACCAGCAATTTCCCGGATTTCAGCTAGTTCCCTCCGCACATCAGTCCTCTTTGAGCTCTCCCAAGTAAACCTCTGATCAAGGTCAAAAAGTATAGTTGTACCTAATCTTTCTAGCGGTGTCCCCTTCTGGAGTAGAATACCAGTGACAGATTTAAGGGTATCTTGGAGAAACTTAGCGCGGATGTTAGGATCCTGCATGACAGCTAGCCAAACATCACGCTCTAGCAGATCAAGCGGTGACTTCAAAGGTGGCCCTACTCTAGGCTGAGTAGGGAAAGCGGAATGGACGAAACCAATAGATGGTGAAACCCTGTCATCGATTGAAGCTTGCGGGGGAGGTATTGCTTCGACGAGGATTTCTTCGGCGGTCAATTCGGAAACCTGCTCCAAGGGTT
>CBDVBC010000365.1:0-2637 GCA_965372125.1 Candidatus Hermodarchaeota archaeon
TGCCACTCAACCCTACCTTCATTCAAAAGCACCTGAAGCGCCAAGGGCACCGGGGAAACTCCCTGAAGACGCCGATTCGCTGTCAAAACCACCTCATCATCCAGATCTAGTTCCACGAGTTTGGGGCAGTAGAACAACGGAGAAAGATCCAACTCCCTCAACCGGTTAGCATTGAGTTTGAGGTGTTGGAGGCGGGTTAAGCCCTGGAGGGGGGAGAGGTCTAGATGATATAACCGATTCCCCCTGAGCCAGAGTCTTTGGAGGTTGGTTGAGCCCTGGAGAGGATAGAGGTCTAGCCCTCCAAACTGGTTATTATCAAGCATGAGTGTTTGGAGTCGAGTTAGGCCCTGGAGAGGAGAGAGGTCTATCCTGAACAATACGTTCATACTGAGCCCGAGGAATTGGAGGCTGGTTAAGCCTTGGAGGGGGGAAAGGTCTAGCTCTCTCAAATAGTTCCAATCGAGTCTGAGTGTTTGGAGTCGGGTTAGGCCCTTGAGAGGAGAGAGGTCGATGTCGGTAATCTTCTTCTTCTCGAGCTTAATCTCCTTTACCTTCGTGGAGTACTTGATGGATTCTAGCCTTTCGCCATACACCGTGTAGGTGAGCTTGATCTTTGCCATGGCATTTTCACTCCTTGCTAGTTCTCCTCTAGCTGGTTTTGTAGCTTGTAAAGGGCTTTATTGTATCCTCGGAGGGTTCGTGTGTATTCAGGGGTGCCGATGAGGCCGTCGGCGAACTTTCGCTCTAAGGCTTCGATTGCCGCTTCGAGGGCGTGAATCTCGGCTTCGAGGTCCGCCCTTGTAAGAGAGTCTATCCTGTCGTCCAGTGTGGCGATGGAGTCCTTGATGGTTGGAGTTGTCTGAGTGGTTGGGAGAGATGCGGTGGTTGTTTGGAATGTGTCGATGACAGCTTGGATATGACCTCTGCATTGTCTTTTGAGTGTCTGGGCTCGGGTGATGAGCTGTTTGAGGAAGAGGGCTTGGCGAGGGGCGAGAGCGTGTTGAGCGGGGAGCTGAGCGTACGCTTGTAGTCGGGTTTGGAGGGTTGTTGCGGCGCCTTGGCAGTCTCCGGTGGCGATGAGGGCTTCGGTCTTGGTGATAAGGTGCTGCAGGTACAGTTCTGCCAGCTGCTCAAGGGCTGCCCGATCGGTAAGGGGAGCTAGCATTTTGATGGCTTTAGTGAGGACTTTGAGGGCTTGGTCAGGTTTCTTGCGTGCCCCGAGAAGCTTGGAGTAGTCCCGGTAGAGGATGGCGAGCTGACCGGCATATTTTCTGGTCTGTGCTTTGTCGTCGGCTAGATAGGCTGCTGTGAGTGCCGCCTCGATGAGGGATATTGATTGTCTGTATTTGAGAACCTCCAGCATGTCCCGTAGCGCGGGTGCGAGGAGGGAGGTGAGTATGTTACGGAAATACTTGAGGGCTTTTTTGTCTCTGCGCTTTTCGTCTAGCCGGGCCAGACATCGGATTCCCCGGGTGGAGGTTTCGACTTGTCCTTCGCGGCTCAGGCGCTCATCCCTTTTGTATTTTCTAAAGGCACGGCATGCCTGCTTGTAGGCGTAAACAGCCTTTCTTAATTTCTGGTGGTTCTCAAAGCATTCTGCTGCCAGACGGAATTGACTTGCTGCCTCCCACCAGTCTCCACCAAGCCACGCCGTAGCCCTTTTTGCGTTTTTGAGATGTTCTTCACAACTCGACATGCACTACTCCTCTTTCAGGTTTTATCTAGTCCTTCCTTGGAGGGGTGGGTCGCTTCCTCGGTTAGTCGTCGGGAAGATCTGGTATGGTGGGAGCCGCTATTGCTTGACTTACTCGCGTCTCTAGTGTTTGGACCTGTTTTTCCAGGTCTGCTAGGGTGTCTGTGCTGTGGGCGCTGTCCTGTAGGAATTGGAGCTGGAGTGTTGATAGTCCTGCTCGCACCTTGTCGAGGGCCTTGTAGTATTTTTCTGGGAGTCCCTCTATTCCGGTGAGGTGCTTGAGGCGGTCGATCAGGGAGAAGGCTTGTTGGAGTGATTTCACACCTTCCTTGACGAGCTTGAATTGCCCTAGGACTCGGAGCACTACCTTGACCTGTAGCTCACGGTTCTTGGTTAATCCCTTGGCGACTTCGAGGTTCTCTATTAGGACGGGGATAATGTCGAGGGGGTTGCCCACTACCTTGCGTTCTTGGAGTCCTTTGCTCCGGAAGCCCTTCGAAATAGTGATTCTGGTGGCTTCTATGGTGATGGCTTGTTGGCTTAGGCTGCCTCGGCGCATCTTCTCAACTTCGGCTAGTAGAGCTTGGAGCGCCTGCTCTGTTGGCGCAAAGGTTATTTCTGTCATTCATCTCCCAGGCCATCTGCTAGTACTCCTCTTCTTCGAGGAGCTGGTCCAGTTCGTCCTTGACTTCTCCCGTGGATGTGGTGGCTTCTTGGGCTGGGGCGATGGTAACATCCAGTCCTTCTTCGCCAAGCATCTCGTCGGCGCTTCCCCATTCAGCAGCCACGTCATCAAAGAGAGATAGGCGGGTTTCCACGGCTTCATAGTGACCCAGCGCGGTCTGCATGTACTGGGTGCCCATCGCCAGCGCGTCCTCCGGTGATCTGCCGAGCATCACGACCCGCTCAACCATGAGTCGCCGCATCTTGACAATGTGCAACAC
>CBDVBC010000366.1:0-2622 GCA_965372125.1 Candidatus Hermodarchaeota archaeon
GATCGTTTATCCAGCGCGAAATCAGAGATTTAAAATATAATTCACCAATCTTTCGACGCTGCCTTATCACAGAAATGATGTGCTCGCTTGCAGGTTCAACTTCGTCTCTACAAGCGCGGTACCGATTTTCTAAATCTTTGTTATCCTTGTGGAGCTCCTTGCCTAGTTGTCTGTAGAGATACTCAATCCATTGACCTTCCCTGATAGCGATTGACCGGATGTAAGATTCAATGTCAGGAACAGGATTTCCTCGCTCTGCTCGACGCGTAAATTCTTTCATTAGAGCTGAACAGCAGTGTTCAGCTTCAGATATTGTTCCGTCCAAAAGAATACGATAGGCGACTCGAGCTATTTCCATATGAACTCCACATTTTTCGGCAATCGCCGCTGCTGCTTCGTCGGGTACTCGATTTACTTTCTCCTCAAGAGTCCCGTACGTAGCTTCAAACTCCGCAGCGATACGCCGTGCGGCGGCACGTATTTCTTCTTCCTCAGAAAATCGACTCAAGCCCTAGTCACTCCACACTAGCACATTTTCGCTATACTAATCAGTAATCACATAGTTGGGCATCTAGAAGAATGATGGAATCGAAGCTTAAATGTTATGACGGTCGGCAGCGACCAAGTCATTATCTAATGATTTCTTAGAGTTGTGGCGAGAAGACTTTCATCTTCTTTTTAGAGGATAATAGAGATGAAGTAGCATCTTGTGGAAGTTTAGGTTTCTGCGCTTACTGGAATCTTGTTATTTCAGGCGTGGAGAGTGCAGATATTATTCGTCTGAGTAATATTTTGGGTTGTTATGTAGGAATTCTTAAAAGAAGAGGAGCGCCGAAAAACTTTGTTTCCCTCGAGATGACGAGAAATGCCAAGGAATATTCAAGTTGAAAAGGCACAAGTGCCGCCAATTGAAAAACAGCCACTAGAAATCGTTGAAAGGAAAGGTATCGGCCATCCAGATACTCTACTAGACGCTATCGTCGAAGAAACTGGCCGCAACCTCTGCCGATATTATAAGAGGGAGTTCGGGCGCATCTTTCATATGAATGTCGATAAGGGTTCTCTTGCGGGAGGGCGAGCTCGGGTCGAGTTTGGTGGCGGCGAAATGCTTGAGCCCATCTACATCTGCGTCGTAGGACGCGCCACAACTGATGTTCTGGATAAGGACGGTAAAATCACGCGTGTACCTTTCGGAAAAATCGTGTTAGATTCAATTCAAAGTGTGCTAAAAAGTACAATAAGAAATCTTGACCCAACACAGCACGTCTTGATGGACTATAAGATTAAAGCAGGTTCTGAGGACCTTACTAGTGTTTTTGAAGGAGAAGGAAAGGTTCCCCTCGCTAACGATACAAGTTTTGGAGTAGGGTACGCTCCACTCTCCGAAACCGAACAAATTGTATACCAGACCGAACAGCTTCTGAACTCCCCTGCTTTCAAGGATAAGCACCCCGAAGTCGGAGAAGATATCAAAGTTATGGGGCTAAGAACCAACAATGAAATCATCCTCACGGTAGCTGCCGCGATTGTTGCGAAATACACCCCAGACCGAGATCATTATGCTAGCGTTATCTCTGATATCCGAAACGCAGTACTTGATCAAGCAGTGAAACTTACAGAACGCAAAGTATTATTGGAGGTTAATACCGCCGATCGTCCCAAAGATGGCGTTTTCTTCCTCACTCTGACTGGGACCTCAGCAGAAATGGGCGACGACGCGGGAGTTGGTCGTGGTAACCGTGTAAACGGCCTCATCACTCCATGTAGGCCAATGAGTCTAGAAGCTACCGCTGGCAAGAACCCAGTGAATCATACTGGTAAGCTGTATAATGTTTTAGCCCAGCGAGCCGCGGAGCGCATTATAAAGGAGGAAGCTGGGGTCGCAGAGGCTTATGTTAAGATTCTTAGCCGTATTGGTCATCCATTAGATCAACCACTTATCGCTTCAGCTGAACTAGTTGTAGCTGATGGGGCTTCCTGGAACTCGGTGCGTGACAATGTTGCTGCCATTGTGGATGCCGAGGTTGCTGGTGTGTGCTCGCTTCAGGACTTGATTATTGATGGGAAGATTTCACTATTCTAGACTTTGAAATCAATGCCCTTGCAGATAATCTCTACCATAGTTAGACAAGGATCTAGTTCAATCCCTTCAGAATGGAAACAAATTAGTGTTATACGAGCTTTACATGCCAGCTGCAACTAGAATTAGCTGGAGTCCAACACCGCTAGATAGGGCAATGAGGATAATGGCTAAAATCAGTTTTACCCAAGAGAGCTGGCGTGACTTCTCAACATGAAATACGAACCATATTCCAATGAGAACTGCAAAAAGAAGTAAAAGCAGACCGTAAACAGGATAATACGGAAGAAATGAAGTCCATTGCATACTTGTTCACCTTATCTTGAGGGAGAGATTCTAACCAGTTTTATTATTTTTGGTTGTGATGCATGTTAGGCGATAAAAGAGTGTTCACTGTACAGCTCCTTGTCATCGATAATGAGTGTGCGACGAAGGATGCCTTTACGCTTAGTTTTAACGCGTATTTCTGATGAGGAGAGCCCCGCCCGATCAGGGGGGAATACCAATTCGTTAATTTGATAAATGTTAACAAGACTCAGAGT
>CBDVBC010000367.1:0-2597 GCA_965372125.1 Candidatus Hermodarchaeota archaeon
TCTACACGCCAGCAACTCTAACTTTAGAAGTGGTACAATAATTGGGGGCTGGTCAGCTTTTTCTGGGACTTTTTACCTATTTACGAAATAACATATCTGCTATAAGATGAAATCACAGTGATGAAGTACTGAAAGTAACCTGGGTGAGAACTTCATTATGAGTAGTAGCAAATTGCGGTTACAATATGGTTGTAACGAATTCTTACTCGGTTTACAATAAACATCATGGACCTAATAATTAATTTCACTCCGACAGGCATGATTCCTACAAAGGAAATGACGCCCCATGTTCCAATCATCGTGCAGGAGATCGTGGAAGACATACATGAAGCTGTGGAAATCGGCATTACTATGGTCCATGTACATGGGCGGGATGAGCAGACAGGTGTTCCAACCTACAGAGCTGAGGTGTACGAAGATATCATAACCGGGATTCGTAGGTTCGCTCCCGAGCTGGTGGTTTGCGTATCGTTGAGTGGGCGTACATTCGGCGAATTTGAACAGCGCGCTGAGCCTCTTAATCTTAAGGGGAATACCAAACCGGATATGGGGAGCCTGACGCTGAGCTCTGTGAACTTCAATCGGGAAGCGAGTATAAATTCCCCTGATATGATACAGGCACTCGCCAGGGAAATGAAACGCCGGGGAGTGTTAGCGGAGATGGAAGCATTTGACACGGGGATGATAAACTACGCCAAGTATCTGGAGCTCAAGGAGCTTCTCGAGCCACCGCATTATTTCAATTTGCTACTTGGAAACATAGCATGTGCCCAGGCTGACCTGTTGCACGCTGGTATATTGATTGGCGATCTGCCTCCGAACTCTCTCTGGAGTCTGGCCGGAATCGGAGATGCCCAACTGATGATAAACTCTGTTGCTATCGCTGCAGGTGGTGGAGTACGAGTAGGGCTTGAGGACAATATCTGGTATGACAGTGCTCGTACGAAGCTGGCGAGAAACGCCGACCTAGTCAGGCGCATCCACATACTGGCTGAATCCAACGAAAGAAACATTATGCAACCTGCAGAGTTGCGACGATTATTGAATCTAGAGGGAGGCAACGGTCGCTATGGCCGTATCCATTCGGTCTAGGACAATTGCCAGTCGCTTAATATGGCCGAATGATGTATCCAGGCTAATACAACGTACCACATTATTTAGGTAAAATGAGAGGTATACGATCACCAATACCAATTGATATATGTTCTTAAACCAAATATAAAGGCAGTTGATATACAGAGATTTGAAAATTATGGTGGAAATCAGGAGAGTTAATCATCAGGAGGAAGTAGAGCCGCTAGCGACACTATTCCGGATATGTTTTGGGCGACATATGCCTACAGAATATTGGGAATGGAAATACGTACAAAATCCGGCAGTCCTGAGCGATCCTACCGTTGTTGTAGCTGTGGACGAAGACAGGATAATAGGAGCAAGGCCCTTTCAATTTACCGAAATGTGGTTGGGTAACAAAAGGGTAATAGTAGCTCAACATACCGATACTATGGTGCATCCTGAGTATAGGGATAGAGGTATTTTCCACCGCATGGCCGAGTGTGCAGACACAGGGCGTGACGGCTAGGGGCGTCTGGCGGAGGAGACGCAAGAACATGATAGGGCGAACTGGTGAGTTGTTGCGAAGGGCAGTCGATGTGTGGCGCACAGACGGATTCGCGTCGATGGTCACTAGAGGGACTGAGACTGCAAGATCTTTGCTCTTCCAGTGGGAGACATTCTACTTCTATGAACACTCCATCGAAGAGAGGAATCCCGCCGACTTCAAGCCTCGCATCGAAAACACTACCGTCAGGATAGTCCGCACCATCGAAGACGCTGAGGAATTGGCGGTGGCCACTGGATGCAATCTGCTGCGCCGATTCATAGGCACTAGGAGACGCCTGCAGAACGGTGCCATAGCCTTCTGTGTGTTTGTTGACGGTGAAGTAGCACATATAGGATGGGTCGCCCTTTCGGAAGAGGCCCAGAAGACGTTGGATGCTCAGCGGTACAAGGTGAACTTCGCCAACAACGAGGCGAGTACAGGAGGCACCCAGACTGTGCCGAAGTTCCGGGGCAAGGGACTTATGACATACGGCTACTATTTGAGGTTCGAGTTCCTTAGAGAGCGGGGGATAACAGTCTCGCGAAACGCGGTAGGGAAAGGCAACATGGCCTCCCATAAGGTGCACTCGAAATTCGGGCCCAAGATATACGCCGAAGCGCATAGTCTGAAGGTGCTAGGTCGGAGAGTGTACTACAAACAGAAGCCAATATCATAATCGGGTTCCCAACATTTCAGAGAACCCGTGGTGTACTCAGGCTCCTTTCTATAGTGATCTATGCCTTGAGAACAAAGAACAAACCCTATATAAGCCTGGCTGATTTCGATCTGGCTGATCGGGATATTCGGCAGGAATTTCTGAAGCACATTGGGCCTGAATACAATGGTGTAATAGGTAACGATATTACTGACTGGGATGCTGGCTCCCAAAAGGTCGACGCGTCTCTTGACAGTGCCTATCAGGGGTTGAACTTAGGAAGTCTGACCAGGCTTGAAGTGAAGACCCTTTTCATCGAGCCAGGGAGTCCCTGGGAGA
>CBDVBC010000368.1:0-2597 GCA_965372125.1 Candidatus Hermodarchaeota archaeon
TGATATCTTGATTTTCATGTGACATCTTCCTCCGTCGGTTCACCAGTGCCGCGACGAGTAGTCAAGGAAATTGCAGCAACTAGCAGGACCGTAACTGCGCCTGCGTATATGGCCAGCTGGAAGAACGCAACCCAAGGTGCAAACAGTAGTAGGTAAATTAATGATAGGAAAACAGCCGTAGCCGCAAGGTATAATGCTGCATGAAGCAAGTCCTTTGATTCTGCAGCAAGCAGGGCGAATACCGCGGTGAATATTAGTAAGCCAACCAGCAGGTAAAACATCATAGTTAGAACCTCTGCCACACTAACTGGAGTCACCATAAACTGTGGAACTTTATCCCTTCTCTTGATTCTGCTTAAAAGCTTGACTACTCGTTTAGGTTTTAGTGTTCTTCCAGGGAAAGCTCAAGGTGCAATCGGAGTTTCGAAAGATAAATTAACAGCTTGCTCTGTTTCCCAGTTTATGCGAGCCAAATCGAGGAATCCGGATTGACGAATATTCCGCCCACACTTTCTGTGTTCGGCTTCAAGGATTCCGGCAAAACCACTGTTGCTTCAGCAGTAACAAAGCACCTCGCCTCCAAGGGTTGTCGGGTCCTAGCTGTCAAACACGTGGGCGAGCCGAACTTCTCTTTAGATCGCGAGGGCACTGATTCCCATCGCCTCGCCCAGGCTGGCGCATCAGGCGTTTTACTTCACAGTGACAGTTCTACTGCTTTACTTCTCCCCCTCCCCGTTAATCAGCTTGCTCAGTTACTCCATTTGGGCGTGGCTGCTACATCAGCTGATGTTGTGGTCCTTGAGGGTTTCAAATCGTGGACACGACATCAAAAAGAGATCGCTAAAGTTATCTGTCTCAGGTCAGACTCTGAAGCACCAGAATTATCAGCAAATATTAAAGGCGAGTTGCTCGCCACCTGCACACTAGTCACTGGTGTTACAGGAGCACTTCTCATCCCAGACCAATTGCCTGAACTCCTACAAAGAGTCGATCACTGGCTTGCTACATCAACACCTTTCAAGATGGAATGAAAAATGACAAATCATAACGATGAAGATACTCAGTCGGAGAACCCTACAACACTTATCATCTTCGGTGAAAATTTGCCGCTCAACGCTTTCGTTGACAAGATTCTCCAGAAACTTGTTTTCGCTGTTATAACTTCACTTCGCGCACCGGAACTCACAGGTAAGGAGAAGGTTCGCATAGAAATCTCAAAATAGCCGAAGCCATAAAAGCCCAGTCCTTAAGACCCTTCAATTGGACCCTAGCCAATACTCGCTAAAGACCCCGCTTTCACAAATCGTGTCTTAGAAACTTTGTAGCGTGAGCAAGCCTTTTATAATAATTCCAACCTTTTGAGAGCTAGTAACCATCGATGGTGAATGCAATATGCCTCTGCCCCTAGATATGGATTCAAATTTGGCTCTAATGTTTTACTTCTTCATCGCCTTTGCCATCGTCCTTCTCATCGTTCTTCTGATATATGCAATCGGCAAGCGACTAGCCCCCAACAACCCAACAAAGGAGAAGCTTACAACTTATGCTTGCGGCGAGTCCGTCCCCGGCGTTAAAACCCAGTTCCACTCACACCTTCTGCGATACGCTGTTTACTTCATGATCTTTGACATCGTTGCCTTTATGCTAGCAACCTCGATGGGCATGATTGGATGGGTAGTCGTAATTTATGTCCTCATCGGTTTCTTTGCGATTATTGTGCTCCGCAAATAGAGTTTGTGGTCTTGGAATCGTAGGCTCACTTCTCGGAATTTGAGTGGGGATTAGGTTTGCTGCTCTAGGATTTATTTCAAAAACCCAAAGGAATTTAAGCTGAGTCAGAGGAAGTGTAGCATTGCCCAGCAGGAGGCAGATTAGAAAAAATGGGTATCATAAGCAAGCTAGTACTGTGGGCGCGAGTCAGCAGCCCTTGGATTCTCCACCTCAACTCTGGCGGCTGCAACGGCTGCGACATTGAAATCCTTGCTGCGCTGACGCCCAGATATGACCTTGAACGGTTTGGTGTGTTGTTAAAGGGAAGTCCGCGCCACGCTGATGTCCTATTGTGCAGTGGACCAATAACTAAGCAGACAAGGAAGAGGTTTCTGCGCATCTATCATCAGACTCCTGATCCGAAGTTTGTCGTCGGGATTGGGGCCTGTGCAATGTCTGGTGGCGTGTTCCGCGAATGCTACAACGTCGAAGGCGGACTAGATGGCGTGATTCCAGTGAACGCTTATATTCCTGGGTGTCCCCCCAAACCTGAAGCCATAATTCAAGGAGTTGCTGCGCTCCTCGCAAAACTGAAGGGCGGATAATTCTATCTAATGGAGTTGACAATGGAAATGTCTGTTGCACCAAAAATCACAGAGCCAGAACCGCGCGATTCGAAGATGATAACCGACTTTGAGAAGGCTATGGGGTCGGATTGTGTTGAAACTAAGTTCCTCAGGGCGCGAAGCATATTCTTCACCCTGAAGCGAAAAGCCATCTTGAAAGCCGTGGAGTGGATGAAACAGGAGTGGGGACTCTACCATCTCTCGACTATAACCGGGATGGACTTAGAGGGTGGAAGCCTTGCAGTCATTTATCATTTTGAA
>CBDVBC010000369.1:0-2591 GCA_965372125.1 Candidatus Hermodarchaeota archaeon
ATAGTTCCGGGGGCCTGCGACGATGGGTGTGTAGCCTTCAAAGTATTGTTCGCTGTGGTAGTTGGTGAACCCGTTTGTAAAGTTGGTGACCCGGGCTGTGATCCTGATCGTGTATTCACCGACGTTTTCTGCTATCGAAAGGATTTTCACATCGATGTCCTGTCTTGTTTGCCATAGGAGGTTCTCCTCCGGTGCGTCTAGGGTCTCTGTTAGGCTATCAGAGAACTTGTAGTGATCACCGACACGGTAGCCATAGATGGGAGGGGGTTGCTGGGAGGAGGCAGCAAGTCCTGCTGCTATCCAAGAAGCGTTCATCAGACCTAACAGGAGGAGACATAGCACTCCCTGGAGAACACTGATTCTTACTCGTTTGGTCATTCCCATTCATTCCTCTTCTTAGATTAACCTATCTAGTTTGTTGTGCCCCCTTGATAGGTAGGGGATTTGTCGAGGATCACTCCGTCTAGGAAGCAGGGCTTTCCGCTGGCATCCTTGACTGCGCGACCTATTTCCTGGACAAGGCGGGTTCTACCATCCTTGTGCCTGATGCGGTATTGAACATCAAATGATGACCCATTCTCGAGGGCTTGCTTCATCCTTGTTTTTACTTTGGTTCGGTCTTCAGGGCGTATAAGTTGGTCAAGGCAGCACGAGCCCCCCTGAAGCTCCTCCTCCTTGAAACCAGTGATGGTGTACAGCTTGTCGTTGAAGAACTCTCTCCGCACCTCCTTATCTCCTAGGTGCAGGCGGTAGACGAGGCCAGGGACATTCTCGGCTAGTACCTGGAATTGCGTCTCTCTAGCGTGTAGTGCTGTCTCTGCATGTTTGCGTTGTGAGATGTCCACGAAGGTGACCATCCAGGAGGTCTCTCCCCCAAACTCAAAGGGCGTTCCTGTGACGTCAACCCATTTCAGGGAGCCGTCCTTGTGGATGGCTCGCACCTCGCAGCGCGGCGGTCCGCCCTTACCTTGAGCATACTCCCAGAAAGCCTGTGCAAACCTGGCTCTGTCCTCCTCAGAGACTATGGCTGCTATCCCTGCGAAGTCTAGCTTGACGAGTTCGTCCTTTGAATAACCCATTATCTTGGTCATCGCGGGGTTAGCAAACACTAGACGGGTTTCTCCAGGCTTCCCCTGCAGAATTACTATTCCGTGGAGAGTGTGATCAACTCTGGCTTGGTTATTCGCCTCGGATAGACGCCTTGCCTCCTCTACCAGTTTCTGGGCAGTGATATCTCTTACGTTTAGTATCGCTGCGATGACCTTCCCCTCCTGTGTGACTGGTCCAATATGAGTCCAGTACCAAGCGGTTGTCCCATCCGGTCTTGGTCCAGCTGTTTCATACCTGCTCTGTTTCCCTGACTCGAAGACCTGCTCTAATGCAACTCTCTGTTTTTCCAGGTGCTCAGGAAGAATGAAATCAGAAGGGGTTTTACCAATTATTTGCTCAACTGCCTGACCAGAAACAGGACGATTGATGAATTGAATTGTGCCTTCTCTATCCATTAACACGATGATGTCGGGTGCCTGTTCCACCAATGACCGCCACCGCGACTCTGATTCTCGGAGCACCTGTTCAGAGGCTTTCAGATTGGTAATGTCTCGGGAGTTGACTATTAGGCTAATCACTTTGCCAGATTTGGTGATTGGTCCTACATGTGATTCAAAGTATCTGACTGCTCCCTCAGGAGAGTGTAACTCTGAGTGGAATCTGTCGGGTTGTCCGGTTTCCCAGACTCGGCGACAGCACTTGGTCGCTGCTTGGCGGAACTCTGGTGGAAGGTGGCTTACTAGGGGTGTCCCTACTATCTCCTCAATTGGTCGCTGAGTTACCCTCCGGTTGAGGAACAAGATTCGGAACTCCTCATCTAATAGCAGGATGAAATCGGGTGAGTGCTCAGCGATAGACCTCCACTTTTCCTCTAATGCCTGCTGTGCCTGCTCCACCCGTTTTCTTTCAGTTATGTCTTGGAAGTTGACCAGCTGGGCTGTCTCGCCCTTGTACTCGATTGCAACGACTGAGACCTCAACCCATCTTGTGGATCCATCTTTGTGGGGGAACCGGACCTCTCTTCGGACTGGTGGACCTCGCCCTGCGGCATGGGTCCAGAACTCTCTTCTGGTATGTTCTCGATCTTCAGGGTTTACAAAGGCCCCCAAGGCTCCAGGTGGTAGGTTGGAGAGTTCCTCTATTGTCCACCCGGTGATTCGAGTCATCGCGGGATTTCCATAGACTAGCCTAGAGGGTAAGCCTGCGGTTATGACGATTCCCTGAAGGGAGCTTTCGATAAGACCCTTGTAAGTTGCTTCGGACTCTCGGATGGCCTCCTCTGCTTCTCTTTGAGCAGTGATGTCTTGAGAGATAATCATTACTCCTACGACTCGTCCATTTCGTTTTATAGGAAATCGGCGTGTCGAGTACCACCTCTCATCGATTAGGTATTTTACGCTCTGGGCTTCTCCAGTCTGAAGAATCCTATCCACTGATCGCCTTAATGCAGACCGTTTTTCTGGTGGCAGGTAATCTGTGATATCTTTTCCGAACATTGTATCTCTGGAATGGTCAGGTGGCGGGTGATTGATGTATTGTAT
>CBDVBC010000370.1:0-2589 GCA_965372125.1 Candidatus Hermodarchaeota archaeon
CCTGGACGCGAACGGAAAGCGCAGCTCACTTTCAGGCCGTTTGCCAACCTCAAGGCTCTGCTGAAGGATAAGTTGGAGGACGAGACGCAGGAGACGGCTCCTTCGTTCATGCCACCTCGCTCGCACCCGGAAGACGAGGGTGACGAGACAAAGCCGGAGTAAGCGTGATTGCATGGTGCGAATCGTGGCCGCTGATAGACGGTGTCGGGCGTGCCAAAATGAAGTCCTTTCTCAGCAGGTCAGAACCGCTGTCTTGTCAGATATCCAGAGCAGTATCCCCGTTTTGAAGCACTTCCCTATTGGCCCATGTCCCTCTCACTAGGCAGACCTCTTGGTCAAAGGCTCCAAGAAAGCAGCAAGCCAGCGTTCCTCTTTTGCTACACACACCGGGTCGATTACGGGAGCATTGTGGGCGTGTTTAAACTGGCAACTTGGGGATCTTCGATTTTCGTCTGTTTTACACACAGAAGGCTGTAGGTTCGAGTCCTACATCGCCCACGTTCAATTTTTCAAAAGTTGGTCGCAAATTGGTCACATAAGGTTTTAAGTAGCCTTGCGGCTTATGGTAGCGGTTTCGTAAACCGCCAAAGGTCGTGTCATCCTGTGTTTTCCAGTGTCATTCCGTAGCTAAAACACCCCTCTAGATCCCCATTTTGTACTGTCCAGTGTTATCCTGTGTCGTCCAGTATGTTTGCAAAATATCATCCCCGTGTCGCTGAGTTCGTTAACTAAATGTTAGCGAAATTTTGCCGCGTAATCAGAAATTGAAGCTTAATAATTGTGGGAACAATTGGGATTGGTGAAGTTACTGCATCTTGACCATAAGTATACCCTAAGCCTATGATTTTTATAACAGTGTGATTCCATTACTGAAATACCTTGCGAAAGAACGCAAATGACCTGGCTTGATATCGCTATTGCTGCTTTCTTAGGTGCCCTTGTTATTCTCGGTTTCAAAAGGGGACTAATAAACACGATTTTTCCATTAGCAGGAATAGCAGCGGCAATCATTCTAGCATTTCGCTTCTACAGCCCTTTAGCAAATTCACTATCTCAATGGATAGAAAACCCCACCCACGCCAAGATTATCGCTTTTGTAATGATATTTGTTCTCGTAATTGCGGGAGCACTAGCATTAGTATCTCTTTTAAAATTCATATTCAGCGTATTCTTCTTAGGATGGGTCGATAGATTGGGTGGTGCGGTTTTGGGTTTAGCAATCGGCGGCCTAGTTCCCGCCTCCATTCTTGCCATTTTAACAAAGCTGCATTTCACAGCAGTGGAAAATACGTTTCAAGACTCTAGCCTTGCACCTTTTTTACTAAATAGTTTTAATTCTGTGCTATCGTTTCTTCCAAAAGAGTATGATGCTGTACGACAATTATTCGGTTAGAAGGGTTGTCCAATATTAAAAGGTGGCGGTCTTGAAAACCGCCACAGGTTGTTTTAAGTGGTGTTTTTCTGTACCGCCTAGTCCAGTTTTGAAGCTAAAATCAAGGGCGACACCGACATTTTTGTCCATCTGGTGTCGCCCTGTTGTGTGCAGTATGTGATCAAAATGTGAGCAGAAACCCTTTTCCGCCTAGTGCTACCAAGTGCCGCTGAGTTCGTTCTCTATTCACACTGGTCACTCGCCCTGTCTTCTCCGGGTTATTGCATAGAACATTCCCCCGCCTACAATCATAACGCCAGCTACTATCGCCACAATGCCCCACCATGGCATCGCCGGACCGGCTGGTGGTGGTGTTGGTGCAGGTGGTGTTGGTGTAGGTGTAGGTGTGGTTGGTGTTGGTGTTGGCGTTGGCGTTGGCGCCGCCTCAGCAGCCTGGGAGAGGATCCAGACAATCATCTTAAGTTGAGCGCGGGCTCCAGCCAGTTCGCTCTCTATGCCTCCGGTAATAACTCCCTGTAACAAGGCGCTTAGTTCGGGATTCCCGATGGCGTTGATGGCCGAGCTGAGTCCACCAAATGCGGCTATTTGCGCATCTAGGCCTTCTGCTGATAGCAGCGCATCGACTTCATCGGTCAACCGCAGTAGGGGCCGGACATCGGCTGGGAATTCTTTAACTACCTCAACACAAACCCCGAGCATGTAGGCTCCCATGTCTAGCATAGCCCCGGCTCTGGCCTCATCGTTCTGCGTGCCTGCGGCTTCCTGTAACAGGGCGCTCAGTTCGGCATCTGCGATGATGTTGATGGCTGTGCTCAGTTCCTCGAACGCGATTATTTGTGCAGCACTGTCTGGTGCTTCAGTCCAGGCTCGGAATTCATCCACTATGTCCAATAGGGCCGGGAGTTGTGTTGGCGTTGGAGTAGGAGTAGTCGTTGGCGTTGGCGTTGGAGTAGGCGTTGGTGTAGGTGGTAGCGTTGGCGTAGGCGTAGGTGAAGGTGTTGGTGTAGGAGTAGGTGTTGGCGTAGGAGTAGGCGCTTTGCCATTGGTGAAGCTCCGAATGGAGCTAAGTTCACTCCAGCCATCATCGTTGCCGGCCCTCACCCACCAGTAGTAGGTAGTGCCGTCATCGGGATAGCCTGTATCTGTGTATTGGGTAACGTTGCCTAATGCGCCAAAGAACTTCCGCGCAGCCGTGA
>CBDVBC010000371.1:0-2588 GCA_965372125.1 Candidatus Hermodarchaeota archaeon
CAAGTGAATTAATCTGTGCTTCATTGAAGATTAGGAAGCCTTTTGATAAGGTTATCTGAATATGTTGAAACTTACCTTCGTTTAAATCATATGCAGCCATAGCTGGCAGTATTCCTCTCCGACCATCTGGTACGGAGAGATGGAGGATAAATTGGTGCTTTGCCGTTATACCGTTGATTATTAGTTCTACTTCTTCAAGCATTATCTTTGGGAAAATTTGTCTAATATTCTCTGCCCACTTCCTTAGATCGTCTTCACCCCTGAATGTTACCCTGAATGCTGAGGACGCCCATTCCAATGTCACATTATTTGAACAAGAAGATAGCATTCGCTCCGCATCTCCTCTAATCAGTCCTTCATAAAAGTTGCATATATTTGTCCTAATCTCTTCTTCAGACATGTATAGCACCTCTTCACTATTCTTCAGATAATCGCTCGCGAAGTGACTTATCCTAGTTATTATATATTTATTTGTTGCTCCATTAGATTCGCGAGCGAGAGACTGAACGCGCGCGCGAGAACTACTGTTCTCTTATTTCGGGTTCCTTCACGAGAAGCCAGATAATGGCTGTGCCCAAGATTCCAAACGCGAAGGAGCTCAGGAAAGACGCCTGAGGAGAGGTGGCATACATATAGCCACCGATAAATGAAGCGAGAACGCCCACCAGCGCGGTTACTGTACCCATCAAACCTATTATCCTCCCTCTCATCCGCAAGGGAACCAGATCAGCTATCAAAGCTTGCCATGCGGGGCATTCCATCCCGGTGTATCCGCCGCCACCTAAACTTTGTCCGATGGAGTTGATAGTCCTCAAGGCGAAGACGTGCCGAAAGTTGCTTCCGAGCAGTAAGCCCACAGTTGATATGGATATCAACGCCCTGCCCGCTACTATAGTCGGCTTTCTACCGATCTTGTCGCTCAATATGCCTCCCGGGATCGCAAGGAAGGTTGAGAGTAACCCAGTAAGCATGGAGATTGTCCCCCAGGATGTCATGGTGAGGCCGATAATCGTGGTGACATGAACGATGATAAAAGGCTCGATGAGCCGAATCCCAAATCCGAATAGACAGGAAGCTACAAGCATGACATAGATGGACTTAGGCGCCTTCTTGAAAGCCGTGAAAACTCCCTCAACCTCGGCTTCTCCTTTGCAGTCACCTCTGTGGTTCGGCTTCTCAACAAGAGAAGCGGTATTTAATGTCTCTCTCAGGAAGACTGCTCTGACTACAGTTATGGCTATGCCCAGAGGTATGAGTACTTTAGAGAAGAGTCTAATCGCATACTCCATACCCCACAAATCCATTAATATGCCTCCGAAAAAGGGGCTGATTATCATTGGAATGGATGTAACCATCCTGTAGGCACCGTAGGCCGCTCCACGCTGCTGGTATGGGATGGACTCGGATATCATCGACTTGAAAGCTGGCCAATAGATCGAATACATCGAGAAGAGGATGACGCCAGGGATCATCTGCTCCCATGTGGTAGCTAAGAGATAGAATATTGGTGCGACGATGTTTGCTGAGGTGAAGTATACTATTACCTTCTTCCGTCCTATTTGGTCGGCGAGGAAGCCTCCGGGGAGCTGGAAGATGAGAATGGAACTCAACTCAATCATGGAGATCAAGCCGACCACCTGAACTGAAGCCCCTAAACTAATGAGGTAGAGAGAAAGGAATGGCCGGTAGAGCATCTCTATGGTGTTATAGATGGTGGTGGTGGTTGATAAGACTAGAATATTTCTCTGGCCTAGCACTTGCCTTAAATTCAAATCCATATCAAATAACGTCAATATACGTCTAGGATTAATTAATTATATCTTCCTCTGAATGGATTTCTAGATCAACGATGATTTTCTTTTCTAGGTTTTCAATGTCAAAAAAAGGCAGTGGATTAGATCGTGCGGTTACATTAATCCGAATGCTTTCAGAATGTACTCGACCCGTCCAGCAACGACTGAGATATTACCGAATATCGCATTTCCGAACATTGCCCCGAAGGTAGCCATCAAGTATAGGCGACCGATCCTAGTGATGTTTCCAAAGACGCCAGTTTGTTCCTTCGACATTAGGAAGTATGAAATTGCAGTTATTGTTCCCACGAGGATTATGATATTGTTGATGATTCCCAAGGGAGACAACGCTGAAAAGTCAATAGCGGACGCCCGGATTTGTCCTACGATCTCTGCAAGCAGCACTCTTCTTATAGACAGCCCTAGGCCGACACCTATTATTATGGCTATCGGGATTCTTGCGAAGTGCATTGTTTTCTTCGAAAGTTGTAGGTAGATGACTAAGCCGAGGAGTATCGGGATTATCCAAATCAGTTCTCCCTTGAGTAAAGGAAGTATCGCGTTGTCTCGCACGGCTTTGATTCCCATTACGAAGGAATAGCCAGCGCCAGTACCGATGAGGACACCTTCTGCGATATCGTATAACCGTGTTTGTTTGTATAGGAACCAACTGAACAACATTAAAATGAGTGTCGCGCCTATCACTGAACCTATTTCAATTGCCATTTTAGTTTGACCTCCTCTTTGTCTTATTTGCGAAATACACTAGGTTACCGATCATCAATAGCGCTAATG